>JAKALX010000006.1 GCA_021823905.1 Chloroflexota bacterium
GAGGTGGCGCCGGTAGGCCTGCCAGAGCGTCAGCACCTCCACCTGCTTGCCGTCGAGCGTCGTGACGGTCCCGGCGTATTCGAGGTCGGGATCGTAGCCCTTCGCGTCGAAGTTCTTGCCCACGTCGTCGCGCGTGATCGCCTTCATCGACTTCGATTTCGCGTCGTAAATGACATAGTCCTGGAGCTTCGCGTACTGGTCGGCGGTCAGCCCCTGGACCTTGTAGCTCACGCCGTTCGGGTCGAGTCCGGGCTTGTAACCGCCGATCACGTCGACCGGGTTCAGGCGCTTCAGGTTGTCCGCGCGCAGGAGCAGCGGGAAGTCCGTGTAGCGCTTGACGAACGCCGCGTCATAGAGGTTGCGGTCCATCAGGATCTTCGTGATGCCCAGGAAGATCGCCAGGTCGCCAAGGCCCGGCCGGCAGGGGATCCAGTAGTCCGCCTTCGTCGCCGGGGGGCTGTATTCCGGCGTGATCGTCACGATCTTCCCGCCGCGCTCCATCATCTCGATGAAGAAGTGCGCGTCGGCCATCTTGTTCTCGACCAGGTTCTTACCCACGCCGATGTGCAGCTTCGCACTGCGCATGTCGTTGAAGTCGCAGTCCGCGTTCTGGAGACCGGTGACGAACGGCGTCCCGGGCGCCTGGTCACCGTGCCAGGTGTAGTTCGACCAGTTGCGGCCGCCGTGCGCGTCGGCCTCCTTCACGCCGCGAACGTGCACGTCGAGGAGGGCCATTGTGTTCGACATGCGGTACATGCCGTACTTGCCCATCACGCCAAGGAGGCCCATGCCGCCGCGGAACTTCATCGTCCGCGTCCCGGCGCCTTCCATCGCGTCGACCATCTCCGGTTGGTAACCCTCGGCCAGGAGGATCTTTTTGCCTTCGTCGCCCGAATAGCGCTTGGCGATGGCGACCATCCCCCGGGCCGCATAGGAGAACGCGTCGTCCCACGACACCTTGGCGAACGTGTCCGTGCCGCGAGAGTCGAACTTGTATTTCGTCCGCGCGGCCGCGTCGAGCGCCGGGAAGTTGTCGTCCGCCCACTTCTTCCAGCCGGCGCGAATCATCGGCCCCTTGAGCCGGTACGGCCCGTAGATCCGCCGGGTGAGCGTCGCGCCTTTGTTGCAGCCGCGGGGATTCCAGGCGTCAGTCGACTTGTTGCCAAGCATGTCGCCCACGTTCTGGCCGTCGTAGTTCTGCTCGGTGCGCATGATGACGCCGTTGCGGACGAACGCGCGAAGGCGGCAGTTATGGGTGCAGTTCGGCGCGCACACGAAAGTAAACGAGCTGTCGTACCTGTACTGGTCCTTGTAGATCGATTCCCAGCCGCGGTTGGGGTAGGCCGCGAGCGGATTGTCGATCCCCGGCGCCGCCTGAAGGAACGCCATTTTCGTTTCCGCGTAGACAGCCGCGCCGGCCGCCACGGCCGCCCCACCAAGCTTGAAGAAGCCCCGCCGGTTCACGGTCATGGAGTGACCCCCTTTTCGATTTCCGTCGATTCACCCAGGCCGGCAGCGCACGGCCGGCAGTAGTCGCGTTCGTTCAGGCGGACATGCCGCGCATCCGAAACCTCTTCGCCGCAAGCCGCGCAGAGCACCCTGCAGAGCGGCGGGCCCGGCCTGTCGAACGCGCCAAGCTCGAAAACGGCTTCGGCGATCGTGAAGATCTCGGCCGCCGGGAGTTCGAGGTACGTCCGTCGTTGCGCGTCCTCGCGCCGTTCGCCGTCGCACGTGATAACCCGGTTGCGAACGCCGCCGCGAGCCGCGACGCGGATCGCGCGCCCGGTCTGCTGGTCGTAGAACGTCGCGGCCAGCCGCCCGTAATCGGCGAGGCGAAGCGTCCGCCGCCCCAGGGTGCACCCGGTTAGCGCCTGGATTGCGTCGGCCGCACAGCGGCCGGTCTCGATGGTGACGATCAGCCGCTTCTCGCGGTCCGGGATGGCGAGGCCGAGCTCGGCCGCCCCGAGCAACGCCAGCCTGGTACCGAGCACAATTCCCGCGCAGTCGTGCCCGCCATGCGCGCGGCTCGCCACGCGCATGGCCCGCGCAAGCTCCAGATCCTTCGGAAGCAGCGCGAACACGGCCTCGGCCAGGCGCGCGGCCTCGGCCGGGATGGTCTCGAGCGAGAACCGGCCGAGCACCTGCTCACCCTCGGCCGGCTCCAACGCCACTGACACGATCGCCGGGTACGGCTCATATTCGTGCGTCTCGAGGAGCACGAGGTCGATCGAGTCGGGCAGCGCGCCCACCAGCGCCCGCGGCTCGGGACTCACGGGAGGGAGCGTCAGCTGCAGCCGGTCCGGGGCGTAGACGACCATCGCCGCCGGCGATTCGTCCCAAACCCGTCCCGTGGACTTGTGCGGCAGGTCGAGCGCGTGGTGTGTCCGCTTTGCCCACGCGACCGACGCCCGCCCGCGCAGCAGGCCAACGAGCGCCTGGCAGAGCGTCGACTTCCCCGAACGGGAGGGCCCGCGGACGCAAACTACGACGGGACCACTGCCGGACATCCTCTCCCTCCGACCACACCACGTTCGGTGCGATTGGGACATTGAAGGAAAGACGGCCTTTCCAATGTGACGTTCATCACAAGAGCACGCTTTTCCTTGAGCACGTTGGGACGGCTGGCCATCTTCGGGTAGCGGCCGGGAAGTCCCGCCTTTGCAGGCCAACCGGACGCAACTTCATGCATACTTCCTACATGGCCCGGCCCGTTAACCTTGATGACGTACGTCAGATCGCCTATTGCTCGTCGCTTGACGACAACGAGGCGCGCGCCTTCGCGAGCGAGCTGATCCTCCGCTCTTACGCCGCCCGCCAGGTCATCGTCGCCGAAGGCGCGCACGCCCCAGGTTTCTATGTGCTCCGCAGCGGAAAGGCCCGGATCTTCCGCACCGGCGCCGACGGCCGCGAGCAGACCATGCGCCTCGTCGCCGCCGGCGACACGTTTGGTGAGGTTCCGGTCTTCGACAGCGGGCCCGCTCCGGCCACCGTTGAGGCGCTTGAACCGTCGGAGGTGCTGCTCGTGCCGTCACCGGCGTTCGCGGCGCTCGTCGAGCGCCAGCCCAGGGTCGGGCTCGCGCTGCTCCATCACTTCGCCGTACGCCTCCGCTCGTTCACCGAGCTGGTCGAGCAGATCAGCCTGCAAACCGTTCAGTGCCGGCTGGCGCGCTATCTCTATCAGTTGGCGCGCGAGGAAGGCGTCCGCGGCGCCGACGGAATCGTCGTTCCCCGCGAGCTCACGCAGCAGGACCTCGCCTCCGTTGTTGGGTCCGTCCGCGAAGTGGTCAGCCGCACGCTCAAGGTCATGGAGGACGACGGCCTCGTGGAGGTGCGCCGCAAGGACATTCTGATCCGCGACCTGGCGGCGCTCCAGCGACTGGTCTAGGACGCCTGCCTGCGCGCTATCCGAGCTCCACAACCACGGGCTCGAACGCCTGGGGCCCCTCGCCCTCCGGGGTAAGCGACGAGAACGTTCGCCGGAGCGGGATCTCCGTCATCACCACGGCAAGCACGACCACGACCAGGCCCGCCAGCGTCGCGCCCAAGAACAGCCGCTCGATCGCCGTCGCCACCGCCTTCTTCTGCGAGGTAACGGCGTCGTTGAAGGCTGTCTGCCCGTTCGGAAGGGCGAGCACTTCCTGCCTGACGGCGTCGAAATGCACCGGGTCGAGCGGCAAGGTTGGATCCTGGAAGCTCGCGAAGGCGTCTGCCGGGATCTGCGTGCGAACCGCCGCCGGGATGTCCGCGGTGAACGTCGAGGTGTACGACGTCGTGAAGACGAGTCCGAAGATCGCGACGCCCATCACCTGCCCGATCTGCATGAAGAACTGGCGGCCGCTCGTTGCCACGCCCATGAGCTCCTGGCCCACCGAGCTCTGCACCACGACGGAGATGGTTGGCCCGACAAGGCCGGAGCCGAGCCCGAACAGCGCCATGAACAGGACGATGTGCGACTTCGGCACGCCCACGTCGAGCGTCTGCATGAGAAAGGCGGCGATCGCGGTCACCACCGCGCCGAAGATGACCTGGTACTTGAATCGACCCGTTCGCGAGACGATCTGCCCGCCGATGATGCTGGTAGCCAGCAATCCGAGGGACTGCGGAGTCGAGACGAGGCCGCTGGAGGTCGCGGAGGCGCCGAGGCCGGTCTGGATGAACGTCGGCAGGTAGGTGATCGCGCCGAACATGCCGGCGCCCTGGATGGCGACGAGCAGGTTCGCCTGCACGAAGACCCGATTGCGGAACAGCGAGAGCGGGAAGATCGCCTGCGGGTGCCGGCTCTCCTGGAAGACGAAGCCCAAGAGAAGCAGACCGCCCGCGACAAACAGCCCGATCGTCTCGGCCGAGCTCCAGCCAAACTCGTCGTTCGACCAGACCAGCGCCAGGAGCACGGCAACCGTCGCACCCGACAACAGAAAGGCGCCGACGAAGTCAATCTGCGAAAGCTTCCCGCCATTCTGAGTGAAGGGGAGATTGAACCAGATCAGCGCGGCGGCCACCGCGCCAACGGGGAGGTTAATGTAGAAGCACCAGCGCCAGCCTGGCCCGTCGGTGAGGAACCCGCCAAGGGTAGGGCCGGTCAGCGACGCCAGGGTGAACGCGCCGATGAAATAGCCCATGTACTTTGCCCGCTCAATCGGCGTGAACAGGTCTCCGAGCGTCGCGAACACGCAGCCGAAAAGGATGCCGCCGCCAACGCCCTGTACCGCCCGCGCCACGATCAGCGCGACCATCGACGGCGCGGCGCCGGAGGCCGCCGAGGCTGCCACGAAGATGGCGATGCCGACCAGGACGAACGGCTTCCGTCCGAACATGTCCGAGAGCTTCCCAACCAGCGGAACGACGACCGTCGAAGCGAGCAAGTAGACTGTGAACACCCACGACAGCAGCTTGAAGCCGCCAAGATCCGCCAGGATGTGGGGCGTGGCCGTCGTCACAATCGAACCGTCGAGCGCGCTGATGAACATCGTCATCATGAGCGAGTTCATGAGCAGGAACTTCTGGCGCGACGTAAGCATCTCGCCCAGCGCGCGCTGGGGTTGGTCCTGGGACATCCATACCTCGGGCGCCGCCGGGCGCCGTGGAGAAATTGTTTGTGACCTGAAGTATCAATCGTAGAGGAAGTTCGCCGCACACGCGCAAGTCGCTGTACTTGCCTCACGGGAATCGTTACCGAAGGAAGGCGCGGCGCCTCATAGGTGTACCGAAGGGCGCCAGCGTCGCGGAGAGCCAGGGGGTGAAGGAGCGCGGCCAGCCGGCCCAGCCGGCGGCCCAACCAGGCATCGCTCGACAGCAAATGATGCCTAACTACTTCATAATGGCAATCCATACGAGCGTCGGCTGGCGCCACGTATGTCGCGCCGGCTCACCCCCGGAAGAAAGCGAGGCCCCTATGCCCGACGAAGCGGTCGTTGTGGAAATCGACGACCCTGTCTGCGTGATCCGGCTGAACCGGCCCGAGAAGCTGAACGCCTTCTCCTACCCGATGCTTGCGGCCATTCGTGAGGCTGTAGACGCCGCGGTCAAGGACAGCCGCGTCGTGGGCATCGTCCTGACCGGCACCGGGCGCGGATTCTCCGCCGGCCTCGATTCGGAGGCCCTGACGAACACCGTGGCCGACGGCGGCAAATCCCGGAAGGCCGCGCCCGGACTCCCCGGCCTCTTCAGCTATTTTCTGACGACGCCCAAGCCGATCGTCGCCGCCGTGAACGGGGGTGGCGGCGGGCGGCGGCCTCGTGCTCGCGGCGATGGCCGACGTGCGGTTCGCTTCAACCGAGGCCCGGTTCACCACGACGTTTCTCAAACGCGGCCTCATTGCCGAGCACGGGACCTCCTGGATTCTGCCGCGGCTGCTGGGTCCGGGCCGCGCGCTCGATCTGCTTTTCACGAGCCGGATGATCGACGCCGCCGAGGCGCATCGCATCGGTCTGGTCGAGCACCCGGCCGAGCCCGGCGAACTGCTCCAGCGGGCCCGCGAGTACGTCGAGCTCATCGCCCGCGACGCCGCCCCGCTGACCCTCGCCGAGTCGAAAGCGCTGGTCTACCGCCACCTGGGGATGGGCTACGAAGAGGCGCTGACCGAGGCCGACCGCATCCAGTGGCAGGCGCTCGCCCGCCCAGACGCTAGCGAAGGCGCTCGGGCGTTAATGGAGCGCCGGGCTGCACGCTTCGAGCGGCTGGGTACGCCAGCCGGGTAGGATCCCCGGACACTCCACGATGATGCGAAATCGACACACGATTTGCTTGAAGGGCGCGCGGGGCCGCTGTACAGTCAAGGCAATCGTTCGGGGTGGTTCGGGTATTCGGCCCGTTCCTGAGAGACACCCGCCGAACCTGATCCGGGTAATTCCGGCGTAGGGAAAGCGATATGAATCACCAGCCTCTCCTCGAAGCGCACGTTCCCACGACCCGGCCTCGGCGGCCGGCGTAGCTCTGCGCTTCTCCTGCCCCGGACGACGGCAGGAGCCATGAAGACCGTCCTCGCCATTGCAGCAACCGATTCCTGCGGAGGCGCCGGCCTCGCCGCGGACATTCGCGCGATCGCGGCCAACGGTGCGCACGCGGCCATCACGGTGACGGCGGTCACCGCACAGTCGGCCCACGCCGTCGAATCGGTGCACCCGCTCCCGGCGCCGGTCATCCGCGACCAACTTCTGGCGGTGTTCAGCGACATCCCCGTCGCGGCGGTGAAGAGCGGCGTCATCGGCAGCGCGGAAGCCGCCGGCGTCATCGCCGAACTCCTCGCGCCGCTCCGGCTGCCATACGTGCTCGATCCCGTTGCCATCGCCACGAGCGGCGGCCTGCTGAACGCGCCGGGGACCACGGAAGTGATCGCCGGCCGCCTCTTCCCGCTCGCGACGCTCATAACCCCGAATGCCGTCGAGGCCGCCGCGCTCACCGGGTTCGACGTACGCACGCGCGACGACGCGGCCCGGGCGGGCGGCGCCCTGCTCGATTCCGGCTGCGGCGCCGTGCTGGTCAAGGGTGGCCACCTCGATGAGGACGAAGCGGTCGACGTTCTCGTGACCCGCGGCGGCTCGCAGGTGTTCGCATCTCCCCGGTTCGGCAACCCGAACACGCACGGCACGGGCTGCACGCTTGCGTCCGCGATAGCCGCGCACCTCGCGAACGGACAAGATCTCGCGGATGCGGTACGGCTTGGGCGCGAATTCGTCGCTGGCGCCATCCAAGGTGGCTATGCCGTGGCTCCCGGCCCTGGCCCGGTCGACCAGCTCTGGTCGTTTCGGGATCGCGCCATACCATCCCATCCTCCCCTCCAGGAGTCGCGTTCATGACCGACACCACGGCGCGCCCCCGGCTCGGCCGCCTGCACGTCATCACCGACGAGGTGTTGCAGACTCAGTTTGCCCATGCCGAGATTGCTAGGCAGGCGTTGGCCGGCGGCGCGGATGCGATCCAGTACCGCGAGAAACGGCCGCTGCTGACCCGCGAGCTGGTTGCAGCCGCCGCCGCCATCGCCGAGGCCTGCCACGCCGCCGGAGCGACGAGCATCATCGACGACCGCGCCGACGTTGCCGCCGCGGTCAACGCCAGCGGCCTCCACCTGGGGCGGGACGACCTCGAAGTGGCGGCTGCCCGGCAGCTGCTGGGAGACGGCTTTCTCATCGGCGGCACGGCGAACAGCATCGAAGAGGCCCGCCGCGTGTTCGCCACGCCCGTCGACTACGTTGGGATTGGACCGGTGTTCGGCACCGCCTCGAAAGCGAATCCCGCGCCGGTGATGGGGCTCGAAACGCTGGCCGCGATTTGCGCGGAAAGCCCGGTGCCGGTTATCGCCATCGGTAGCATCACTGTGGCCACCGTCGAGGCAGTCCTCGACGCCGGCGCCTACGGCGTCGCGGTTCTCTCAGGCATCACCTGCGCCGCCGACCCGGCCGCAGCCGCCAATGACTACGCTTGCCGCATCCAGGCGTGGTTGT
This sequence comes from Chloroflexota bacterium, assembly GCA_021823905.1. Classification (GTDB taxonomy): domain Bacteria; phylum Chloroflexota; class Dehalococcoidia; order Tepidiformales; family Tepidiformaceae; genus JAKALX01. Next base: position 7,941 of record JAKALX010000006.1, read on the forward strand.
CGAGGAACGGCGCCGTATGACGGAGAACGCGCACGCCGATCTTGTGGTCATCGGGGGAGGGATGGTCGGCCTGGCGGTGGCCTACGAAGCGGCGAGCCGCGGGCTGCGGGTCACCGTAATCGAACGCGACCGCGTGGCGGCAGGCGCGGGGCATGCCGCCGCGGGGATGCTCGCCCCCGCGTCCGAAGCCGAGGCGTGCGACCAGGCGCTGACTGACTTCGCGCTCGAAAGCTGCCAGCGCTACCCGGAGTTCGTCGCCCGCGTCGAGCGCGACTCCGGTCTCGGCTGCGGCTACCGGAAGGAAGGCTCGCTCCTCGTCGCGCTCAACCGCGATCACGCGGAGGAGCTCGACCGCCTCGCGGCCTTCCAGCGGCGCTTCGGGTTGCACGTCGAGATGCTGTCCGCCGCCGAGATACTTGAGCGCGAGCCGGCCGTCAGCTCGAAAGCGGTCGGCGGTCTCTTCGCCCCCGACGACCGGCAGGTCGATCCACGGCGGCTGCAGAAAGCGCTCGTCGCGGGTATTCGCCATCGCGGCGGCGCCATCGTTCAGCATGCTCGGGTGACGAGCGTCGATACAGCGGGGGACCGGGTCACGGGCGTGACCTTCACGCGCGCCGGCGAGCAGCACGAGACCAACGCCGAGACCGTCGTGCTTGCGGCCGGGGCCTGGATCGCCGGGCTGCCGGTAGCGGCTGCACGTTCGCTCCCGATGCGGCCGATCAAGGGACAGATCCTCCGTCTGCGCGGCCAGCCGATCGTCTCCCACGTCCTGCGCACGCCGGACGTCTACATCGTTCCGCGGGAGAGCGGCGAGCTCGTCGTCGGGGCAACGGCCGAGGACCTGGGGTTCGACGAACGCCGCACGGCGGGCGCCGCATTCGAGCTGCTGCGCGAGGCGTTTCGTCTGCTGCCGGGAATCGCCGAGCTGGATGTCTCCGAGCATACGGTTGGCTTCCGGCCGGCTCTCCGCGACGCCCTCCCGGCCATCGGGCCGCTGGGGCCCCGCGGGTTGTTCGCCGCAACCGGGCACTATCGCCACGGGGTCATGCTCTCCCCCGCAACGGCCATGCTGCTCGCCGACTGGATCGTCGACGGAACACTTTCGCCGCTGCTCGCGCCATTCGATCCGTCCCGGTTCGCCCTTACCGCGTCTCCAGTCCGAGGAGGGATGCGATGAAAGTTGCCGTCAATGGCGCGGTGCGAGACTTCGAACGACCGCCGAAGCTGCTCGAACTGCTGGAGGCGTCGGTCGGGCCGGGAGCGCCGCCGGGCGTTGCGGTGGCCATCAACGGCGAGGTCGTGCGCCGTGCCGCCTGGCCCGACGTCCAGCTTGCCGAGGGAGACCAAGTCGAAATCGTGAAAGCGACGCAGGGAGGTTAGACATGAGCGAAGACACCTGGAACATCGGCGGATTGGAGCTTCGGTCGCGCATCCTGCTCGGGACCGCACGGTATCCGAGCACGCAGGTTCTGCTCGACGCCCTCAAAGTCTCCGGGACCGAGCTCGTGACCGTCGGCCTGCGACGCGTGAGCCCTTCAGCGAACGGCGGCGAGAATCTCTACACGCTCCTCCAGGAGAGCGGCTACCATTTGCTGCCGAACACGGCCGGCTGCTTCACGGCGAAGGAGGCGGTGCTCACCGCCGAGCTCGGCCGCGAGGCCCTCGGCACGTCGCTTCTCAAACTCGAGGTGATTGCCGACGAGGAGACCCTGCTCCCGGAGTCGGAGGAACTCCTCAAGGCCGCAACAACGCTCGTGAACGCCGGCTTCACCGTCCTGCCATACACAAACGACGACCCGATCCTCGCCCGCAAGCTCGAGGACGTGGGCTGCGCGGCGGTCATGCCGCTCGCGGCGCCGATCGGCTCCGGGCTCGGCGTGCGGAACCCGCACAACCTGCAGCTCATCAAGGAGCGCGCGAAGGTGCCGGTGATCGTCGACGCCGGGGTGGGGACCGCTTCCGACGTGGCGGTGGTCTTCGAGCTCGGCTGCGACGGCGTGCTCCTGAACTCGGCGGTCGCTCGCGCCCAGGACCCGGTACGCATGGCGCGGGCGATGGGAGCGGCAGCCCTCGCCGGCCGGGAGGCGTTCCTCGCCGGGCGCATGCCGCGCAAGTTCTGGGCCGAGTCGTCGACGACTCTGGCCGGGCGAATCTCGGTGGGAGCGAGGTCGTAGCCGTGTTTCGCCTGTCGGTGATCGCCGACCGGGGGATCTTCGTCAGCGACGAGCTGTGGCTGGACGCGCTCGACCGTGTCGCGGCGGCGATCGGCAGTTCCGACGAGGTTTCGCTGCAGGTGCGCGTCAAGGGGCTTGCGCCAGCCGAGCGCCTTCGGCTCATCGGGCTCGCCGCCGAAAGGCTTGGGACGCGACTGGGACGGGTGATCCTGAACGGAACACCAGAGGAAGCGAAGGCCTACGGATTCGGCGGCGCGCACCTGCCCGAAGCCGGCATCCCCATCCGTTCCAGCGCCCCGGATTCAGGCTTCGTCGGCGCTTCGATCCATTCGATCGAAGCGCTCCAACGGGCGGTCGCTGCCCATGTCGACTATGTGCAATTCGGCCCGGTCTTCGACGCCGGTTCGAAGCCAGCCGCGGGCGTCGGAATCCAGGCGATGGCGGCGGTTGTGGCGGCCAGCCCGGTGCCGGTCGTCGCCGTTGGGGGCATCACGCCCGAAAACCTCCCCACCTGTCTTCGCGCGGGCGCCGTGGCCGTTGCCGTGGTGACCGGCGTTCTTCGTTCACCCAACCCTGGCGCCGCTATCAGCGCCTACCTGGCCGCGGTTCACGCGGCCGCCACGACCACACCAGTTCGAGTCTGAAGGAGAGGACCATGTCGTTCACCGAAACCCTGAGCACGAGCGCCGTCCGCGGCAGCTTCCCCGGAAGCCGGAAAGTCTACGTACCCGGCCCGGGAGGGACCGGCGTTCCGTTCCGCGAGGTCGCCCTTTCGCCGACAACGGGCCGCTTCGGCGAGGAGGCGAACCCGGCGGCTCGTCTCTATGACACAAGCGGTCCGTACACCGACCCGGAGGCGAAGCTCGACATCCGCGCCGGCCTTCCCGCCCTGCGCAGCGCCTGGATCGCCGCTCGCGACGACACCGAGGAGTACGACGGCCGCCAGGTCCAGGCCGTGGACAACGGTCTGCGCGCCGGCTCGAACGGTCACGACGAGTTCCCGCGCCTCCATCGCCGCCCGTTGCGCGCGAAGCCGGGGCATAACGTCAGCCAGATGCACTACGCACGGAAAGGCGTCGTTACGCCTGAGATGGAGTTCATCGCCATCCGCGAGGGCGTGGCGCCGGAGTTCGTGCGCGACGAAGTCGCCCGCGGGCGCGCGATCATCCCCTCGAACGTGAATCACCCCGAGGCCGAGCCGATGATCATCGGCCGCAACTTCCTCGTGAAGATCAACGCCAACATCGGCAACTCCGCCGTCGCGTCGTCGATCGACGAAGAGGTCGAGAAGATGGTCTGGGCGACCCGCTGGGGCGCCGACACCGTCATGGACCTCTCGACCGGCAAGAACATCCACACGACGCGCGAATGGATCATCCGCAACAGCCCGGTGCCGATCGGAACCGTGCCGATCTACCAGGCGCTGGAGAAGGTCGACGGTAAGGCCGAGGACCTCAGCTGGGAGATCTACCGCGACACGCTCATCGAGCAGGCCGAGCAGGGGGTCGACTACTTCACGATCCACGCGGGCGTGCTCCTGCGCTACATCCCCCTGACGGCGAAGCGCGTGACCGGGATCGTCTCGCGCGGCGGCTCGATCATGGCCGCATGGTGCCTGGCACACCACCAGGAGAACTTCCTCTACACGCACTTCGAAGAGATCTGCGAAATCATGAAGACCTACGACGTGGCCTTCTCGCTCGGCGACGGCTTGCGGCCGGGTTCCATTGCCGACGCGAACGACGAGGCCCAGTTCGGCGAGTTGCGAACGCTTGGCGAGTTGACCGACATCGCCTGGAAGCAGGACGTCCAGGTGATGATCGAGGGCCCCGGCCACGTGGCGATGCACAAGATCAAGGAGAACATGGACCTCCAGCTCGAGGTCTGCCACGAGGCGCCGTTCTACACCCTCGGCCCGCTGACCACGGACGTCGCCCCCGGCTACGACCACATCACCTCGGCGATCGGCGCGGCGATGATCGGCTGGTACGGCACGGCGATGCTCTGTTACGTGACCCCGAAGGAGCACCTCGGGCTGCCGGACCGCGAGGACGTGAAGGAGGGCGTGATCACCTACAAGATCGCGGCCCACGCGGCCGACGTGGCGAAGGGCCATCCCGGCGCGCAGGCCTGGGACGACGCCCTCTCGAAGGCGCGCTTCGAGTTCCGCTGGCGCGATCAGTTCAACCTGTCGCTCGACCCGGAGCGCGCGTCCTCGTATCACGACGAGACGCTGCCCGCGGAACCCGCAAAGACCGCCCATTTCTGTTCGATGTGCGGGCCCCACTTCTGCGCGATGCGCATCACCCAGGACGTGCGCGAGTACGCCCGCCAGAAGGGGATCGAAGAGGCCGACGCAATCGAGCTGGGGATGAAGGAGAAGGCCAACGAGTTCGTGCAGGCGGGGGCGAAGATCTACCAGCGGTAAGGGACAATCAGCCCATGCCTTACACGTATGAACTCTGGCGGCTCGTCGAGGTGAAGGACGACACGCGCAGCACCTGGGAGCTCCTGGCTCGCTTCCCCAACGCGAAGCGAGCCAGGATGCGCATCCACGAAGCCGCGGGAAGCAGCATCGTGAGCGCCGAAGACAACCTGTACTGGTACGAGGACCTCGACGGCACGCACACCTTCCGAATCGAAGCGAAGCCCGTCTCGGCGACTGGCGAGACGTCGTAAAGCGAGGCGGTCGCACCGAGCCGCGCCATGCCGACTCGTTCTTGCCACCGAAGGGCCAGCGGCGCGCCCCGCCGGACCCCGCGGCCCAGCGGGAATGGGTCGACCAGACCTGTCGGGCGGCGGCGATCCGACTAGCTTGGGGTCAGGTCTCGCGGCGTGAAGTTCCGGTGGCGCCGATTCCCGACGCGCCGCGACGAACCCTGGGTTTGAAGGGGGTCACGATGGCTCAACAGGAGGCGGTCGCATGGCCGGCGCAGGATTCGCCGGTCGACGACACCAACCACGATCTCATCCACACGCTGAGTGTGCGGCTGGACGCCCAGTGGCACGGCCGGCTGTACGAGGCGGAGACGCGCTGCGAAGCCTGCCGCTCGGTTTTCGAACACCTCCGCGCCATGGATCGCGAAGCCATCCAGCTCCTGACGCGCGAGGTTGCCAACCACTCGCGAACCAGCCGCTTCCCGCTCGACCTGACCGATTAGTCCGGCCCGGCAATCGGCAATCGGCAATCGGCAATCGGCAATCGGCCCGGAGGAAACCATGGACCGCACCGAAGGGAGAGACCCGGAGTCAGTCAACAGCGGCGCCTGGCGCCGCCGCCGCGACACGATCGTCCAGGAGACCGGCCATGACGCCTACCGGGCCCGGAAACACGCGGATGAGCCAACTGTCTGCCGCGTGTGCGAAGCCGTCTTGCATGACGGCCGGTGGACGTGGATGGACGTGCAGCCAGCGGAAGCCCACGAGACCACCTGTCCCGCCTGCCAGCGCGCGCATGACGGCTACCCGGCCGGGTTCCTGACGCTTGCCGGTCCGTTCTTCGACAAGCACCGGGAAGAGATCATGAACCTTGTCGAGAATGAAGCGGCCGCCGAAACAGCCGAGCACCCGCTCCACCCGTGGCGCTACCAGGCGAGTAGGCCGGCATTGCGCCCAGCCTTGAGCGACCCATAGCTTCTTCGCGCCATGCACCCGCGCTGACCTGCGTCATCCCACGACACCGCCGCGGACTGGTAGACTCCGCCGTCGAACCCAGGTTCGCAGGAGTGCAGCCATGACCGCAGCAGCGCATCTCTCCTACCCGTCGGATGGGGTCGCCCTCATCATCCTCGACAACCCGCCGAGGAACTTCGGCACCCCCGAGCTCGCCACGCGCATTCTCGAAGCGCTGGCCACGGCCGAGAAGGCGGGCACGAAGGTAGCCGTCCTCGCCTCCGACACGCCCGGCTACTTCCTCGCCCACTGGTCGCTGCAGGCCATCCTCGACATGCAGCGGCCCGCGCCTCCGCCCACCGGCTACCGACCGCGGAACCCCAACTTCTTCGACGCCATCGAAGCACTGCCGATGATCGTGATCGCCGCGAACAACGGCCAGGCCTGGGGCGGCGGCTCGGAGCTTTCCTGGGCCTGCGACCTGCGCATCGCCGCCGAGTCGGCCACCTACGGCCAGCCCGAGGTTGCGCTCGGCATCATCCCCGGCGGCGGCGGGACGACCCGCCTCGCACGCCTCGTCGGGCAGTCGCGGTGCATGGAGCTCATCCTCGACGGGCGGCCGATCACGGCGCAGACGGCCCTCGCGATGGGCGCCATCAACCGCGTGGTCCCCGACGCCCGGCTGCGCGAGGAAGCGCTCGCCTGGGCCGCCCATATCGCGAAGTGGCCATCGTGGTCGCTGGCCGCGTGCAAGCGCAGCCTGGTCGAAGGCCGCGACCTGCCACTCGGCGCGGCTCGCAGGAACGAGGGCCAGATCTTCCAGAGTGTCGCCCGGCGCGAGGATTCGATGAAGCTCATGGCCGAGGCACAGGCGAAATACGAGGCGGGCGCCGACTCATACGACGCGGTCGGCTTCGCACGCAGCCCGAAGAACTGACAGGAGAAGTCGCCCCATGGGACGCTTGAACGGACTCGTGGCCCTGGTGACCGGTGGCGGGCGCGGCATCGGCCGCGCGATCGCCCTCGAAATGGCACGCGAAGGCGCGGCGATCGCCGTTTCTTCGCGTTCGCGCGCAGAGCTCGACGCCGTGGTCGCCGAAGCCGCCGCCGCGGGCGCGAACGGACTGGCGGTCGAAGCCGACGCGATGCAGCGGGACCAGTGCTACGCGGCCGTCGACACCGTTACCGCGCAGTTCGGCCGGCTCGACATTCTCGTCAACAACGTTGGCGGCGTGCTCTTCGGCAAGGGCCCCCAGGACCAGGACCCATTCACCCACGACGACGACGTCTTCCTCGACAACCTCACGCTCAACATCATCACGCACTACTGGACGACGCGCGCGGCCCTGCCGGGCATGCGCGAGCGACACTTCGGGCGGGTGATCAACATCGGCTCCGGATACGCGAAGATGAGCGGCGGGCCGCTTGCCTACACGACGGCCAAGCACGGCGTCATCGGGATGACGCGGGCGCTCGCCGCCCAGGTCGCGCCGCACGGAATCACGGTGAACTGCCTCTGCCCCGGCTGGACGAACACGAAGCTCATCGACATCGAGCGGATGGCGCAGCGCATGGGCACCGACGTCGCAGGCGCCAAGGCGTTCCTGGCGCGCGACAACCTGTTGGGCCGCATCCTCGAGCCCGAAGAGCTGGCGCCGATGGCGGCGCTGCTCGCGGCGCCAGAGTCGGCCGGGATTACCGGCCAGGTCATCAGTGTCGACGGCGGCTACAAGGTCTGAAGCCAGACAGACTCACCCCCGCCACCACGGTTGCGCCCGTGCGGGAATAGCGCAGAATCGGCGGTCATGGACTTCGATTTCGACCGCGTCTACGACCGGATGGGCACCGAGAACAGCAAGTGGCACACCTATCCGCCCGACGTGCTGCCGATGTACGTCGCCGACATGGACTTCCGCTCGCCCGAGGTCGTGATCCGCGCGCTCCGTGAGCGGGTGGAGCACGGCTTCTTCGGCTACGGCAAGGAGCAGCCTGAGTTCTTCGAGACCGTGGCCGAGCGCATGCGCCGCCGCTACGGCTGGGAGGTTGAACCGGAGAGCGTGGTCGTCGTGCCCGGGGTGATCACGGCGTTCAATCTCGCAGCGAAGAAGTTCCTGGCGCCCGGCCAGGGCATTCTCATGCACGCGCCGACGTATCCGCCAATCCTTCACTGCAACGAGAAGTGGGGCCTCGAGCGCCATGAGACCCCGCTTGTCGAGGGCGACGGCCGCTACGAGGTCGATTGGGACGCGTTCGACGCCGCCATTCGCCCGTCGACCGGCATGTTCCTGCTCTGCAATCCGCACAACCCGACCGGGCGCGTCTTCGAGCGGCGCGAGCTCGAACGCATGGCGCAAACCTGCCTGGACCGCGGCATCCTGATCTGTTCCGACGAGATCCACTGCGACCTCGTCTACGAAACCCACCGTCACACGCCGATCGCGTCGATCTCCCCCGAAATCGCAGCACGCACCATCACGCTGATGGCCCCAAGCAAGACCTTCAACCTGCCGGGCCTCAAGTTCTCGATCGCCGTTATCACGGACCAGGAACTGCGCGAGCAGTTCGTCGCGGCACGCGACGAGCTCGTCCGCGCCTCGAACATTCTCGGCTACACGGCTGCCTTCGCCGCCTATCGAGACGGCGACGAATGGCTGGCCGCGCTGCTCAAGTATCTCGACGGCAACCGCCAGTTCCTTGCCGGCTACCTGCGCGAGCACCTGCCCGCCATCCGCTTCACCCCTCCCGAAGGCACGTACCTCGCCTGGCTCGACTGCCGCGCGCTCCCGATCGAGAACCCGAGCGCGTTCTTCCTGGAAGAAGCCAAGGTGGCGCTGAACGACGGCGCAACCTTCGGCCCAACCGGCCAGGGGTTCGTTCGCCTCAACTTCGCCTGCCCGCGAACGCTCCTCGTCGAAGGCCTCGATCGGATGCGTCAGGCGGTGGAACGGCTCGGCGGCTGAGCGCGGCCAACCGCAGCAGACAATCCGATGCCCTACCCCCGCCCGCCAGCCAGCGCCATGCGAAGCGCTTCCTTCACGCTGCGAACGGGAATCAGCTCGATGCCCTCGACCGGCGACGTCGAGGCGGGCGCCAGGCAGCGGCCGAAACCCAGGCGTCCGAGCTCCAGGAGCCGCCGCTGCGATTGCTGCACCGGCCGGATCGAGCCGGAGAGCGCGACCTCGCCGAGGAACGCCGTGCCCCGGTCGAGCGGTTGGTCGCGCACTGCCGAAACCAGCGCCACGAGGATCGCCAGGTCGGCCGAGGGGTCGCGCAGCCGCATGCCGCCCGAGACAGTCGCCACCACGTCCAGGTTGCCGGCAACGATGCCGCCCCGTCGGGCGAGCACCGCGAGCAGCAGGTGCAGCCGCGACACCTCCAGTCCCGAGGCGATGCGCCGTGGCGCGGCGAGCGGCGACGGCACGGCGAGCGCCTGTACCTCGATCGCCAGCGGCCGCGAACCCTCGATCAGCGCCGTCACCGCGCAGCCAGAGGCTTCCGGGTCGTGCGCCTCGAGGAACGCCGCGCTGGGGTTCTCCACGCTCCGCAACCCTTCGCCGGTCATCTCGAAGACGCCAACTTCGTCCGTGGCGCCGAAGCGGTTCTTCACGGCGCGAAGGACGCGCAGGCTGCCGCCCTCACCGCTTTCGAAATAGAGGACCGCGTCGACCAGGTGCTCCAGCAGCCGCGGCCCGGCGATCTCGCCGCCCTTGGTCACGTGGCCAGTCACGATCGTCGCGATCTCGTTGCCCTTCGCCCAACCGACCAGCCGCGCGCCCGCCTCCGAAAGCTGCGCCGGGCCACCGGAGCGCGACTCCAGCCCATCGACGTAGACCGACTGGATCGAATCGATGATCAGCGCGGAAACGCCGAGGCCCTCGGCCGCCGCCAGCGCCGAATCCAGGCTCGTTTCGGGGATCAGGCTGATGCCGTCGCCCGCAATGCCCAGCCTCGAGGCCCGCATCCGCACCTGGCGCGGCGATTCCTCGCCGCAAACGTAGCCAACGACGAGGCCCTTCGCCGCCATCCGCGCCGCCGCCTGGAGCATCAGCGTTGACTTCCCGATGCCCGGGTCGCCGCCAACCAGCACCAGCGATCCCGGCACAACCCCGCCGCCAAGCACGCGATCCAGCTCCGGGATCTCCGTCACGAAGCGGCGGCCCGGCTCGTCCGGAACGTCTGCCAGCGACAGCGTGGCCGCCGGGACGGCCGTCACCGGACGCTTCGCCAGCGGGCCAACGCTCGCCCTCGTTCCGTCCGCGAACTGCTCGAGCGAGTTCCAGGCTTGGCATTCGCCGCAGCGGCCCACGTAGGCGACGGTCTGCCAGCCGCACTCGCGGCAACGGTATCCCCGAACTGCTCGTGCCATCGCCGCCAATCCTACCGACCGCCGCGACAACGAGCGTCACGAGCCGACCCGTCGCTCCGTCCGCGGAGGTCGGCGAATCGGCAATCGGCAATCGACAATCGTGAATCGTGAATTGCCTAATTCGCTTCGGTCGCCCGCTCCAGGAACGGCTTCACCGCCATCGCCAGTCCCCGCTGCTCGGGCTTCTGGAGGTAGGGGTCGCGCGCCAGCACCTGCCTGGCCATCTCGCGCGCCCGGAGGAGCAGTTCGCGGTCGGTAAGGCGGGCTACCCGCAGCATCGTGTTCGAACCGCTCTGAAGGCGTCCCCAGGTCTCGCCCTCGCCGCGCATCGAGAGGTCGACCTCGGCGAGCTTGAACCCGTCGGTCGTCTCGCACATCGCTTCCAGCCGCTCGCGCGCCTCCGGACCGGGGTCTTCCTCGGTGCTGAAAAGCAGGCAGTAGCTCTGCTGATCCGAACGCCCGACACGTCCGCGGAACTGGTGGAGCTGGCTCAGCCCGAAGCGTTCGGCGCCCTCGATGACGATGACCGTGGCGTTGGCGACGTCGATCCCGACCTCGATCACGCTCGTCGAAACCAGCGCTTGCACCTGGTTCCGCGCGAACTGACCCATCACCTCGTCCTTCTGCTTACCGCTCATGCGGCCATGCAGCAGCCCGAGGCGGTACTCCCCTAGCGGCCCGTTCTGGAGGTGGAGGAACTCCTCCTCTGCCGAGCGAACGTCGAGCGCCTCCGACTCCTCGACGAGGGGACAGATGACGTACGCCTGCTCGCCGGCGTCGAGCCGCTTGCGCAGGAACTCGTAGGCCTGGGGCCGCTCGTGCGGTCCATACCAGCGTGTCCTGATGGGTAGCCGTCCCGGCGGCATTTCGTCGATGCTCGAAACCTCGAGGTCGCCATAGACGGTCAGGGCGAGCGTTCGCGGGATGGGCGTCGCGGTCATCACGAGGAGGTGCGGGTTTTCGCCCTTCTGCCGCAGTTTCGCGCGCTGCATCACGCCAAAGCGGTGCTGTTCGTCGACGATCGCCAGTCCCAGCCGCGGCATGAGCACGTCGTCCTCGAGCAACGCGTGCGTCCCGATGACGATGTCGGCGCCTCCGTGGGCAGCGTCGAGGCGGATCTGCTCTTTCTGCGAAGCCGTGAGCGAACCAGTCAGCAAGAGGGCGCGCACCGGACGGTCGAGCGCGGGCGGAACAAAGACGCCCGCAAGGGCGCCCACTTCCTCACCGCCGAGGAGGTTCATCAACGAGCGATAGTGCTGCTCGGCGAGGATCTCGGTCGGGGCCATGAGCGCGGCCTGGTAGCCGGAATTGACCGCCGCGAGCATCGCCGCGAACGCGACGACCGTCTTGCCAGACCCGACGTCGCCCTGGAGCAGCCGCAGCATCGGGTGCGGCCCAAGGAGATCGGTTTCGATCTCGGCGAGCACCGATCCCTGCGCTTTCGTCAGCGCGAACGGGAGCGAATCGAGGAACGGTTGCCGTCGGTCACCGAGCGAGAGCACCGGCGCGCGGTTGCCCTGCTGCCACTCCGCCCGGCGCATGAGCACCGCGACCTGGATCGCCAGGAACTCGCCCAGGGCAAGCCGCTGCCGCGCACGCTGCGCCTGGGCCATGGATTCGGGGTAGTGGTACTCGCGAATCACGTTCCCGACGGGCGCCAGGCGCTCGGCCTGCACCAGCCAGGCTGGCACGGGGTCGGCAACTTTGTCCGCGAGCGCGTTAACCGCCGCCTTTACCGCCCGCCGGATCGTGCGCTGTCCGAGACCGGCCGTCGCCGGGTAAACGGGCACGAGCCGGCCGGTGTGCATCAACTCGGCGTCCAATGGCTCGTACTCCGGGTTCTCCATCTGGAGACGGCCCTTCCAGGCCCGCACCTTGCCGGAAACGACGACCGGCATCCGTTCGGCGAGCTGGCGCGCGACGTACGGCATGTTCCACCAGGTCACCTTGAGCGTCCCGGTCCCGTCGCTCAGGACTGCCTGCGTGCCCCGGACGCGCTTGTTCCAGCGCATCTCAGTGACCGAGAACACGTTTGCGATCACTGTCTGAAGCGTGCTTCCCGGTTGCAGCTCGCTGATTTTCCGCGTGTCGGTAAAGTCGTTGAACCGCCTGGGGAAGAGGAAGACCGCATCGCTGGCGGTCATCACCCCAATCTTCTCGAACTTCTCCGCTGCCGCCTTGCCCACACCGGGCAGCTTCGCGACCGGAGAGTCGGGGGCGAGACGAATCGAATCGGCGGACGCAGCGGGCACGCCGCGAAATTCGTCCGGCTCGCCGGCGAGAGGGTGGGCCCTGCGCACGTTCGCGGAGTGAGCCGGCGCCGCTCGCGGGATCTCGCGCGAGGAGCTGCCGCGCGCCTCGGAAGAGCGCTCGCTCTCCAGTGCCCTGATCGTCGCCGCGAGCCACCGGCGCCGCGCGTCCTCGTCGAGGGAGCGATAGCCACCGGCCGGGAGGTTTCGGACACCACGGTCGAGCGCGTCGCTGGCGCCGACGACCCCATCCTCGGCGGCCTGGATGAGCATGCGATCAAGCCCGCCGATGACAATCTGGTTGTCGCAGCCGCGCTGGAGCTCCTGTTCGAGCACCCGCTGGATGCGGCCGGCCTCCACGCCCGGCATTGGCGTCACTCCCGGTTGATCCAGGCAAACCCCAGCGCGTTCGGGCCGGTATATACGCCCACCACCGGCCCGAGCCGGGCGAGCCCGATATCAGTGTGCGGCAAATTGGGGCGCACCGCGTCAATGAGCCGCTCGGCCTCCGCGTCGTTGCCACCACAGGCGACGAGCATCACCTTCGCGCGCGCCTGCTGGCTCGCGATCTCGGCCATCCGCTCGAACGCCTTCGTCCGCGTCCGGACCCGCTCGATCGGCGCCACCTCGCCGTCTTCGACATGCAGCAGCGGTTTGATGCTCAGAACCGATCCCAACAGCGACCTTGCCCGCCCGATCCGCCCGCCTTTTTGCAGGTACTCCAGCGTGTCAACGACAACGCGCACCGAGACCCGATCCATCGCCCGGCGAGTCGCGGCCACCACCTCCTCGAGCTTGCCGCCCTTCGCAGCGACGGCTGCCGCTTCGAGGACGACCAGCCCGAGCCCCAGGCTGACGGTGTACGAGTCGATCAGGTCGATATGCGCCATCCCCGCCAGCTCTTCGCGCGCGACCGAGGCCGCGTTCAGCGTTCCCGATAGCCGCGAAGAGAGGTGGATGGAAACGATCTCGTCGGTCTCTTCCGCGAGCTTTTCGTACGCCTCGCGAAACTGCTCCACCGACGGCTGGCTCGTCCGCGGGAGGATGTGTGAACTCTTCATCCGCGCGTAAAACTCGTCGCTGGTGATCTCCACGCCGTCGAGGAACGCCTCCTCGCCGAAGAACACCGTCAGCGGAACGACGACGATGTTGTAGGCCGTCACGAGGTCGCGCGGCAGGTCGCAGGTGGAGTCGGTGACAATGCGAACGGTCATAATTGTTCAGGCGCCTATGCACCCGAGTATAAAGCGTTCCGCCGTCAAGCGTTAGAATCAGGCCATGCCGCAGGTCAAGCTCGCGCCGTCCATCCTCACCGCCGACTTTGGCCGCCTCGCCGACGAGGTGCGAGCCGCCGAGGTCGCCGGCGCCGACATTCTCCACCTCGACGTGATGGACGGGCGCTTCGTCCCGAACATCACGTTCGGCCCGCTCCTCGTCGAGGCCCTGCGGAAGGTCACGAAGCTGCCGTTCGACCTGCACCTGATGATTGTCGAGCCCGAGCGCCACCTCGATGCGTTCGCCGAGACCGCCGACACGATCAACGTCCACATCGAGGTTTCGCCGCACATCAACCGCACGCTCGACACGATCCACCGGCTGGGGAAGCGCGCCGGCGTCTGCCTCAATCCCGGCACGTCAGTCGCGGCGATCGAGGAATCGCTGCCCGACGCCGACCAGGTGATGGTGATGACGATCAACCCCGGCTGGGGCGGCCAGCAGATGATCCCGCGCCAGCTCGAAAAAGTCGCTCGCATCCGCAAGCTGCTCGACGCCGGCGGCTACGGCGCGGACATCGAGATCGACGGCGGCGTGAAGGCCGGCAACGCGCTCCAGTGCGCGCGGGCCGGAGCGAGCGTCCTCGTCTGCGGCAGCTCGGTGTTTAACCGGGAGAAAAGCGTCGCCGAGAGCGTGGCTGCTCTTCGGGCGGCGCTGGGATGAGCGAACCCTGACCGAAACTACCGTGACCGGACAGGCTGCCTCGCCGTGGCTGGCAGCACCTCGTTCAGCCGCCCCGTCTGCACGTCGAAGATGAAGCCCCGGACGGGGATGTCCTGGCGCACCATTTTCGACTCCCGGTAGGCGTCCAGGTCATCGAGGACTGACTGCTCGATGTCGGTGAACGGCAAGAACGCCACGTGATCGGCATTGGCCCCGAGGTTTTCGCGCAGCCGCCTTCGCAGCTGGTCGTCGGTGAACGTCAGCATCCCGCAGTCGGTGTGATGAATGATCGCGACCGCTCGCGTCCCGAGCAGCTCCTGGCTGATCGCCAGGCTTCGCAGCGCCTCGGAGACCCGACCTCCCGCGTTCCGGATAATATGCGCCATTCCGACCTGGAACCCGAACGCGGTCGCCGCCTCGATGCGGGCATCCATGCAGGTCACGACCGCAACTCGCGCCGCCGGGAGCAGCTGCTGCCCGCTCCGGGCCAGCTCTTCGGCGTAGCGCGAATTGGCGGCAAGCATCTCGTCGATGACAGACATGCGGCCTCCCGACACGTCGACAAGCTCATGGACGCCCCGCATCTCAAGGAGAAGCGGCAGACGCCGGTGTGCAAAGGTGTCGTTTCATCGCGGCGGAACCCTAGCTATTCAGCTTCGCCAGCGCCTCGAGCGCGTGCACGGCATGGGACTCGAAGTCCCGCGGCTCCACATAGATGTCGCGCACGACGTGGTCTTTGTCGATGACCACGGTCGTTCTGCGGTGCACCCCAAATTCCTCGTTGAACACCCCGTAGTCTCGTCCGGTCTGGTTCTTTGGGAAGTCGCTGAGAAGAGGGAATTCAAGACCGAGCTTCTCCTCGAACTCACCCGCCGCCGCATACGAATCGACACTGACGCCCAGAACCTGGGCGTTGGCCTCCGTGAACCTGTCGGTCCATGTCCGGAAGGCCGTCATCTCGGACGCTCAGCCACCGGTGAACGCGAGCGCGTAGAAGGCAAGCACGAGGTGCTTGCCGGGAAAGGAGTCGAGCGTCACCTCTTCGCGCTTCTTGTTGCGAAGCGTGAAAGGCGGGGCGGGCTGGCCAACTTCAATTGTCATGTAATCGAGTCTAGCGGCCCGCGCTCCACCCGCGCTACCACCCGATCCGCCTCAAAGGAGATGT
>JAKALX010000299.1 GCA_021823905.1 Chloroflexota bacterium
ACTGAGGCCTCGATCGCGCGCGCGATCGAGTATCGCCCGGACCGTTCGCTCGGCGACCAGCGGACTGCCGGGCACGGCGTAGATGGTCTCCACTTCGTGGGCCGAGGCGAGGACTCGGGCGACGATGGCGGCATAGACGTCGTCGAACGATCGGCCGCCGTAGAGGTCGTCGCAATCCTGAAACGCGGCGCTGCCCGGGAGCTCCGCGATGGTTGGGTGGTGGCGTGTCCGCAGGATGACCCGCGAGCCTGATTCGAGCAGGGCGCGCGTTTCGCCTGTGAGGAGTGAGGCGCGGCCCGGCCCGAGCCCCACCACGTGCAGCCGCGGCATCGTGTCACTCATGCGGCGACCCAACGAATCGGCGGCTGGAGCGGGCGTGCGGGCATGCAGACGAGGATACGCTAATCGAGGGCGACGATGCCCCGCGCGCGCAGCGCCGACACATAAACATCGACATAATGCATCGCCGACGCACGCCAGGAATAGTCGTGGCTCATGCCGTTCCTCTGGAGGTGCTCCCACGTCGGTGGGTCGCGGAACGCGCGAACCGCCCGGTCGAACGCTCCCGCGAGTGCGTGGCTGCTGAACTCGTCGAAGAGGAAGCCGGTCGCGGGCTCTGGATGCTCCTCGAGGTCGACGATGGTGTCCGCAAGGCCGCCCGTCCGGTGGCCGATGGGCACGGCGCCGTAGCGCATCGCGATGATCTGTCCCAGGCCGCACGGCTCGTAGCGCGACGGCATGAGGAAGATGTCGGCCCCGCCGTAGATTCGCTGGGCGAGCGCTTCGTCGAAGCGGTTCGTGAGCGAAACGTCGCCCGGGTGCGCGCGTTCGATCTTCCGGAGGTCGCTGACCAGCGACGCGTCGCCGGCGCCGAGGACGACGAGCTGCGCGCCGGCCGCGATCAGCTCGGGCGCCGCCTGGATCACGAGATCGACGCCTTTCTGCTCGGTCAGACGTGTCACCATCGCCGCGATCGGTCCCGCGGAAGGGCCGAGGCCGAGCTCCCTTCGCAGCGCCGTCCGATTGCCGGCGCGCTCCTCGATGCAGGAGAGGTCGAACTGGACCGGGAGATGGACGTCGGTGCGCGGGTTGAACAGGTCGTAGTTCAGGCCGTTGAGGATGCCGCGGAGGCTGCCTTCTCGGAGCCCGAGGAGCGGGTCGAGCCCCTCGCCAAAGGCCGGCGTGAGGATCTCGCGCGCGTAGGTCGGGCTGACCGTTGTGATCGCGTCACTGTAGTAGATCGCCTGCGACAGGAAGTCGTTGAACTCGTCCGGCCCGCGGTAGCGCAGGTTGTGGATGGTGAAGACAGAGGCAATGCCCCGCAGCACCGGCGTCCTCCACGCGAGGTTGCGGAGCGCGAAGGCGAGCGGCGCCGTGTGCCAATCGTTCAGGTGGAGGATGTCGGGTATCCATGACTCCTGGGTGAGCATCTGGATGATTGCGCGGCAGAAGAACTGGTATCGGAGGAGGTCATCCGGTTCGCCGTAGACGTGCTCGCGCGCGAAATAGTGCTCCTCGCAGATGAGATCGACGGGCACGCCGCCCACTCCCGGAACCGTGACGATCTCGGCCGGGCGGTCGCGCCCGGGCAACGGGACGACCAGCTTTCGGCGCTCCTTCGCCTCGCCGGCCCAGCGATTGGCGCTCGCGTGGCCCGGCGTGACGACGCGGACGTCGTGACCCATCTCGCGCAGCCGCTGGGGCAGGGCGGCGGCGACGTCGGCGAGGCCCCCGACCTTCGAGAAGGGGTCGACTTCGGCGGACGCGAAGAGGATTTTCATGCGCTCTCCGCCGCGAAGAGGATCTGCTCGAGTTCGGCGCGCGTGCTGGCGGCGGCGGCCAGCCGCCACCCGGCCTCGCGCTTGACGCGGTCGGAGGCGCCACTCGAGCGGATAGCCTTGGTTGCGAAGAGCGTCACTTCGTTGAGAAGGACCATGCCCCGGTGGACCATCGGCACGTCCCACATCGGGCGGCGGCTGGCCCACCAGAACTGGCAGCTATGGAGTGCCGGCTGGAACTTCTCGCCCGCCAGGGAAGCGTACTTTCGCGCCACGTCGCCCTCGGCGTAGCGGTTGGCGACGGCGAGAAGCTCGACGCAATGGTCGACGTACTCCCATTGCAGCTCGTGAACATGGTTTCCGGGCGACTGCCACAGCGGGTATGGGTTCCTGGCGGCCATGTCGTCGCGCGTGGTGCTCCAGGATGAGGCAAGCGGTTCGATAACCGGTCCGTCGGGGAAGCGATCGAGGAGCGCGCTTGGCAGGACCATCTCGACCTTGCTGGCGTAGCCGTCGGCAGCCGTGCCCGGTTGGGCGGCGATCGCGTCGAGCGTGGCCGCCAGGAACTCGCGTTCCCAGCCGCGGATGTGATGCCCGAATGTCTCCGCGTCCATCGCCGTCAGAACGTAGGCCGGCTGTCCGCCTCCGACGCGCGACAGGTCATCGAGGAAACCGCGAGAGTCGACGTCCCGGAACGAGATGCGGTTGCTGCGCGAGTCGTCGCGAAACAGCACATGGAGGTTGCGGCCGTCGGCGGGCGCGCGATAGACCACGTCGGTCGGCCAATCGCCCGGGCAGGCGACGCCGCTGAGGATGACCCAGTCATGGCCGGCGTTCGCGATCTCGTGCAGGATGTTCGTGCTGAAGCACATCTCCGGCGGGAAGAAGCCGCGCGGCTGCCAGGCCGCGCCGAACGCCTGGTGGTTGGTGCGGGCGTTTTCGCTGATCGAGCGCACGCGCTCGCTTTCCGGGATGAGTGGCAGGATGGGGTGATACTTCCCGCTGCCCACGAACTCGACCTGACCGCGTTCCGCCAGCTCGCGTAGTCCCGTAACCACGTCGCCGAGGCCGTGGTCGAGGAGCATCTCGCTGAGCACGCCGTTGATGTTGACCGCGGTGCGGGAGGCAGGATGTTCACGCAGCACCTGCACGAGCGGGCGATAGGACTCGTCGGTGATGCGGCGCAGGACTTCGTGCGTCTGCGTCGGCGGCTGGTAGAAATGCAACAACTGCGCCCAGACGGTCATGCGGCGCTCCAGGGGATCCAGGACGTTGTCTTCGCCGCGGCGCCGCGGTCCGCAACAACAGGTTCCACGCAGAGATCATCGGCACGATCGTGCGTCCGCGCCGGGATGAGCTGGCCGCGTGACCGCTGGAATGTCGCCGCACGGCCCGCCACGGGTCGGCGGTGGTCGAATGCTGGCGCGGCGTGAATTTGGGCCTGGCTCATCGCCCGGCCTGTGCCCCCTCGAGAGCCTGGCTGTAGAGCAGCGGGTTGATGTCCGGGAATGGGTTGTCGAGCGCTCCAAGCTCCGCCACCAGGCCGTCAACGTCTGCTCTGTTCGTGCCGATAGCCTGCGCAAGCGCGTCGAAGCGCGCGCAGTGGGCGTTGAAACGCTCGACGGCGTAGTCGTGCGCCTGGCCTGTGGTCATCAGGAACTGCCAGTCGGAGGCCTGGAGGAGGAGAAGCTCGCGGGCGAGTTGGCGGGTGGCGGGAGTGGAGACGCGCAGCAACGTCTCGGCACGGCGCTGGCGGGCGTAGATCTCCGGCCACGTCCATTGGGTGTCGTCGTTGAGCCACACACGATGGTCACCGCCACTGCCCCACGAGCCTTCCGGGAGATCGATCCGCGCTGTTGGCGGATCGTCTCGAACGACTTCAGCGGCTGTTGTGAGGGTGACGTTCTGGTCGCGCGCGAGGAGACGGATGGCCTGCTCGAGCCATTCGACGCCCTCGAGCCACCAGTGTCCGAAAAGCTCCGTGTCGTAGGCGGCGACGACGGAGCCCGGCTCCTGCGCCCCCCCTTCGTAGAGTTCGAGCTCCCCCTTTACCAGGTCCCGAAAGTGCTCGGCGTGCTCGCGGGCCCTTGCGCTCGCCGGTTCCGGGTCGTATTCGGCTTTCCCGCTCAGATCGACGTCGCGAGCCGTGGCGCGCCAGTAGTGGAGTCCGCTTTCGCTGTCTTTCTTGTGGAACTCGCGGTATACCCCGTCGCCCGGGTAACCGTGCTCGGCGGACCAGACCTGGCGGCCGGTGCGCTCGTTCCGGGCGAGGACCGCGACGCTCGATTCGCCGACCCAGTAGGGCCGGAAGGTGGTGCCGCCATGCGCCTCGAGCGAATCGGGCCGGCGGGCGATCGGCGGCAGCCGGGGTGGCTCACCGTAGGGGCCGACCATCGGCTCGGCGGCCTTCCCACGTGCGCTGCCGCCGGTCACCAGGTGGGTTTCGACAAAGAAGACTTTGATGCCTGCCTCATCGAGAAACCGTTCGAGGCCGGGTTCGTACGCGCATTCGGGCAGCCAGAACGACTGCGGCTTTCGCCCGAAATTGCGTACGTGCGACTGCACGCCGGTCTGGATCTGGAAGCGGACCGCGTCGTCGTTGTCGAGGAGCGGCAGGTACCCGTGCGTGGCCGCTGACGACGCGATTTCGACGTGCCCGCTCGCTTCGAGGTCGCGGAGAGCGGCGAGCGGGTCGGCGTGGATCTCGTCTTCGTAGAAAGCCTGGAGCGCCTGGTAGCGAGCGAGGTGGAAGCTGGCCGTCTTCGCGCGCAGGCCGCTGCCCTCGAAGCGTACGACGTCGCCACGGGCGCGATCGACGTGTTGCTGGAGGTACTCGCGGAAGTGATCGCGCATCAGGGGATCGCCGATCTGCTCGGTGAGGATCGGGGTCATGTTGAGCGTGACGCCGAGGGACCCGCCCACTTCGCCGGCGAGGCGCCGGAAGGAACGAATCAGCGGCAGGTAGCACTCGAGCATCGCCTGGTGGAGCCACTCTTCGCCATGGGGCCAGCGCCCGGCGAGCCGGCAATAGGGCAGGTGGGAGTGCAGGACGAATGTAGCGGTTCCGGTCACGGTGACGCTCCTTTCAGGCCCAGTGCACCAGGCCGGTGACGAACGGGTTATGCAGGTCGGGGTGATGGGGCATGGCGCGGATGATATAGCCGGCGCGGCCGCCCTCGGTGGGTTCGAGCGTGCCGGTGTAGGTGCACGAGCCGTCTTCGTTCTGTCCGGCGAAGGCGAGGGGCAGCTCGTGAGTGGTCTCGAGGCCGCCTCCTGGCTCGGTGCGGCCATAGATGGCGTCGAAG
>JAKALX010000300.1 GCA_021823905.1 Chloroflexota bacterium
GACGCCCTTGGTGGTGGTTCGAGCGGCCGGCGTTGGTGTCTGCGTCTGACTGCGCATCCGGGCAAGTTCGATCATCTGCTGCTGCCGTTTGTCGATGCGCGCCGCGACTCGGTGCCGAGCGCGAAAAGCATTCCACAGTCGGTCGAGAGCCGCCCTCTTGGCCGGCTTCGACTCGCTCTCGATGACGTCGCCCGTGTGGAGGCGCACCCGAACGGAACCGATAGGTGGAGCGCCGCGGGTCAGCGGCGCGAAGACCAGCCTGACCTCGCCGCAGGTGCAGCTCGGTTTCACGCAGTAGAGGTCCTCCGCGGCGACGACCGTATCGCCGTCGAGGTAGAGGTCCTGGCGGTCATCAGGATGCGCTTCGTCCCAGCCGACGAGCGCGCCCGGCTCTCGCGGAGGCCAGTCGGCGCTGGGGGCCGCCGTGACGCCCTTGGCACGAAGCCACCGCTCGTGCAGCAAGTCGAGAAGCTCGCCGTCGACTTGCGACTGCACGTAGTCGACCCATTCGGCAGAGAGCGGCGTACGCCTCTCGTAGTCATCGGGCTCCACGCGCCCGAGGTCGATGTCGAGCCGGGCCTCCATGGCCTGAGGGCCGTCGAGCATCGAGCGCAGCGACTCGAGGGTGAGCTGCGCGCTCGAGAAGCCGGTCCCAAGGTCGAGGCTGGCAGCCTTCAACGTGACATCCCGGCAGGCGCACTCGCGCTCGGTGCACGCCTCGACGCGCGAGATGAGTATTCGGAAAGGGCCCGACGGACCGAGCGCCCGCTCGAACACGAGCAAGCCGTGCGGGAAGAGCTCCCAAGACCGGCCGGAACGGGAGGCGACTGGCTCTGACGCGGGCGTCGTGTCGGCGGTGCTCACATTTCCTCAACTAAGGAGGACTTCCCATTTGTGCCAGAAGCTATTGGGCGACGCCAGGCTGTACGCGCTGCTCTTGAAATACGATGAAAACCTGGCCGCCGACGCCCGCGCGAAGGGCTGCCTCGAGTGCGGCGGCCGGCTCGACAGCGCCCGGTACCCGCGCAAGCCGCGCGGCTCAACCACCAGGCTGCCGGACGAGTACTACTCCCGCCTCAGCTTTTGCTGCGCCGTCGAGGGCTGCCGCCACCGGTGCACGCCGCCCTCGCTGCGCTTCCTCGGCCGACGTGTCTACCTCGGGGCAGTCGTCGTCCTCGCCGCCGCCATGCAGCAGGGCGCCACGCCGGTGCGCGCCAGGCGGCTGAAAGAGCTCATCGGCGTCAGCCCGCGCACGCTGGCCCGCTGGCGCGAGTGGTGGGCGTCCGCCTTCCTCGAGAGCGCCTTCTGGAAGGAAGCCAAGGCGCGCTTCTCGCCGCCGGTCGACGAGGCCGGTTTTCCCGCATCGCTGCTCGGGCGATTCGCTGCCAACGAGAGGGAGAGGCTCGTCGCGCTGCTGCGCTTCTTGGCGCCGGTCTCCACCTCGGCCGGGTACATCCCCGACCAGCGTCTTTGAGGGCGCGTTTTCGACCCGCAGAGGAGGCCGGAAGACGGCGCGAAGGCAGTCCGGTAATTGCCCGCGCCGAGATGAACGACAAGAACAAGCCCACGACTCACGAGCGCTGGGCGCACCTGCGCTTCTCGGTGGTGGGCGCGCTGCTCGCGGCGCCGCCGGCGCACGGAGAGCTGCAGGCGGAGCTCGAGAAGCTGGCCGCGAAGAGCTGGCTGCACCCGGTCACCGGGAAGCCCACGCGCTTCGGCCTGTCCACCATCCAGCGGTGGCTCTACCAGGCCAAGAGGGCAAGGACGGACCCGGTGGGCGTGCTGCGCCGGAAGGTCCGCAAGGACTTGGGCCAGCAGCCCTCGATGGGCGACCCGCTCAAGGCCGCGCTCCTGGCCCAGTACGGCGCCCACAAGAGCTGGAGCTACCGGCTCCATGCCGACAACCTGGCCGCCCTCGTCGGTGCGGACGCGAAGACAGGGCCGATGCCGTCCTACTCGAGCGTCCGGCGCTTCATGAAGGCGACCGGCCTGACGAAGCGCCGGCGCCTGTCGAGCAAGGAAACCGCCGGCGCCCTCAAGGCCGAGCTGCGCCTCGATGCGCGCGAGGTCCGCAGCTACGAGGCCGAATACGTCGGGGGCCTATGGCACCTCGACTTCCATCAAGGCTCACTGAAAGTGCTGACGCCCGAGGGCGAGCTGGTGACGCCGCAGCTGTTTGGAGCGCTCGACGACAGGTCTCGAATTGCCTGCCACTTGCAGTGGTACCTGGCGGAGAACGCGGAGAACCTCTCCCACGGCCTGTCCCAGGCCACGCAGAAGCGGGGCCTGCCCCGGGCGCTGATGACCGACGGCGGGCCGGCGATGACGTCGGACGAGGTGACTCAGGGCCTCGCCCGGCTCGGCATCCTCCACGAGCAGACGCTGGCCTACAGCCCCTACCAGAACGGCAAGCAGGAGAATTTCTGGGCGCAGGTAGAGGGCAGGCTGCTGGCGATGCTGGAGGGCCACAGAGAACTCACCCTCCCGCTGCTCAACGAGGCGACGCAGGCGTGGGTGGAGCTCGAGTACAACCGCGAGCGGCACTCTGAAACCGGGGAAGCGCCGCTGGCGCGGTTTCTCGCCGGCCCCGACGTCATCCGGCCCAGTCCCTCGAGCGACGAGCTGCGGCTGGCCTTCATGGCAGAGGAGCGTCGCACTCAGCGCCGAAGCGACGGGACGGTGAGCATCGAGGGCCGACGCTTCGAGGTGCCCTCGCGCTACCGCCACCTGGAGCGCGTCGTCGTCCGGTACGCGAGCTGGGACTTGAGCCGGGTGCACCTGGTCGACATGCGGACCTCGGCGGTGCTGTGCCGGCTCTTCCCTCTGGACCGGACCCGGAATGCCGACGGAGTGCGGCGCACGCTCGAGCCTCTCGTCGTAGTGCCGACTCCGTCGCCGGCAGGTCCAGGCATCGCGCCGCTCTTGAAGAAGCTGATGGCGGAGTACGCGGCGACGGGCCTGCCCCCTGCGTACCTGCCCAAGGACCATCTCCTGACCCGCACCACCAAGGAAGAGGACTCACCGTGAACAAGAAGCTGCTGTCGCTGTACGGACTGAAGTGGAACCCCTTCTCCCCCGACGTGCCGGTCGAGGCCCTGCATCAGACGCCGAAGGTGGAGAGCTTCTGCTGGCGCACCGAGAACCTCGCCCGCGAGGGCGGCTTCGCGCTCATCACCGGCGAGCCCGGAGGCGGCAAGACGATGGCCATGCGGCTGCTCGTCGAGCGGCTCACCGCGCTGCGCGACGTGAAGGTCGGCATCCTCAGCCGGCCGCAGGCGGCGCTCGCGGATTTCTACCGCGAGATGGGAGACCTCTTCGGAGTGCAACTCCAGCCCCACAACCGCTGGGGCGGCTCGAAGGTGCTGCGCGAGAAGTGGCAGGTCCACATCGACGCGGCGCTCTTCCGGCCGGTGCTGGTGGTGGACGAGGCGCAAGAGATGCAGACCTCCGTGCTGAACGAGCTGCGTCTCTTGTGCAGCGCCCGCCTCGACTCGCACTGGCTGCTCACCGCCGTCCTCGCTGGGGACGGCCGGCTCGTCGAGAGGCTGCGCTCCGACGAGCTGCTTCCCTTGGGCAGCCGGATGCGGGTGCGGCTGTCCATCGAGCGGGCCACTCCCGACGAGCTGCTCGAGGTGCTGCGCCACGCGCTGGCCAAGGCGGGCAACGCGAAGCTGATGACGGCCGAGCTGATGACGACGCTGTGCGAGCACGCCACCGGCAACTGCCGCACCCTGATGACGATGGGCGGCGAGCTGCTCGCCGTCGGTGCCCAGCGCGAGGCGAAGCAGCTCGACGAGAAGCTGTACCTGGAAGTCTTCGCGGTGCCGCCGCCCGCCGAGCCGCTCAAGGCGGCAGGCTCGGCCAGGCGCCGGTGAGCCGGCTGCCGGCCGAGCTCGCCTACCGCCTCGCCGACCGTCCCGAAGAGCTGCGGTGGCTCATCGACGGACTGTGGGCGGAGGAGGCGGTCGGCATCGTCGGGGGCGAGCCGAAGTGCTGCAAGTCCTTCCTCGCCCTCGAGATGGCGGTCTCCGTCGCCGCCGGAACGAGCTGCCTGCGGCGCTTCGCCGTCGCCCGGCCCGGGCGGGTCCTCCTCTTCGCGGCCGAGGATGCGCTGCACATCGTCCGCCGCCGCCTCGACGGCATCTGTCGCGCCCGCGGTCTCGCCCTTGCTCAGCTCGACGTCCACGTCATCACCGTGCCGGTCCTGCGGCTCGACATTGAAGAGCACCGGCAGAGTCTCGCCGAGACGGTGGCCGAGCTCCGCCCCCGGCTCCTCGTCCTCGACCCCTTCGTCCGGCTCCACCGCATCGACGAGAATGCCTCCGGTGAGGTGGCTCCGCTGCTCGCGTATCTCCGCGAGCTCCAGCGCCGGTACCAGCTGGCCGTCGTCCTGGTGCACCACGCCCGGAAGGGCGGCGGGAATCTCCGCGCGGGGCAAGCGCTGCGCGGCTCGTCCGAGTTTCACGCCTGGGGTGACTCGAACCTGTACCTGCGCCGCTGCGGCGAGCGACTCACCCTCACTGTCGAGCATCGCGCCGCTGCGTCCACGTCCGGCATCGCCCTCGAGCTCCGGGTGGCGGACGACGACGCGGTAGCGCTCCAGATCGCCGACTCTCCACAGCCGCCGGCCGCCGAGGCGCCGGCCATCTCCCCGGTCGCGAGAGTGCAGCGCGCGCTCGAGGCTGCCACGGCACCGATGACCGTCGCGCAGCTGCGGACGTCATGCCGCATCCGCAACGCCACGCTCCGGCGAATCCTCGCTGAACTTGCGACGGCCGGCCGAATCCGAAAGAGCGTCGACGGGTACTCGCTTGCTACCCGGTGAGCCGCGCCGTCTCCTTTAGAGCCCTCCGGCACTGCCACCGCGACTGCCCCTGCCAGGCTGGCGCGGGACAGCGAACCGTCGAAGCCGCCAACATCACGTCGACCGCGTCAGAGCCAGCGGGCGGCGGCGAGCGATTCCCGAACCGCGTTCCCGTACCCCTCTACAGCGACCCGGAACGGGAACCGGGAACTCCATCAAGAACGCCGCTCACGACGCCATCGATGAGCGTGCTCACGCTCACAAGAGCAAGA
>JAKALX010000301.1 GCA_021823905.1 Chloroflexota bacterium
TGACGGACGTGGCGTTGCATCCGGCGGCCGCGAGCGCGCATGGAAGCATGGGTCACCGGGCAAACGAAGCGGCGTCGAATCCCGGCGGCCGGCAAGCGTGGCCTTGACGCAGACCGGCCTTTGCCTCGGATTGCCGCCGGCACGCGGCGGGAACGAAGAAACGGGGACGCCGCCTGGCATCCCCGTCTTCGTGAATCGATTGTGGTGGGCGCGCTACGGCTGGACGCCGGTGAGCTTCGCCAGCTTCACCGTGTTGAAGAGCGCGAGGCCGGCGTACCACTTCACGCGGACGCGCGAGGCGTCTTTCGATTCGAGGCTGCCGACGCGCTCGACGGTGAGGCCGCCGGGCGCCGTAAGCCCGGCAAGCCCGCCTTCGCCGAACTGCATAGCGTAGATCGTCGAGCAGTCGGTGCTTGCGCCGACCGTCTGGGTGTCGCTGATGTAGTCACAGAGGCCGATGGGGATGCCGTCGTAGAACTGGAGCATGTTGCCGAACTGGTCGCGGCCGGCTTCGAGGAAGCCGCCCGAGCTGCGGGCGAGGAGGTTGAGGCTGCGCCGGCTGCGCCGGCTCATCAGCAGGAGGTCGGGCTTGCCGCCGCGAACGTGGTCGATCAGCTCGTCCAGCTTCGCAAGCGAAAGCGACGCACCCGCCGCGCCCATGCTCACCGTCTGACCGGGATCACACAGCCGCTCCACGCCGTCGAAGCTGTTCGGATCGGCCAGGGCGTTCCCGTTGACGAAGCAGTCGTCGAAGAGCGCCTGGACGGCGCGAGACTTGAGCTGGACGACCGACGCCTCCAGGTCCTGGATGTTCGAACGAGTCGCCTTGAGGAAGTTGTCGACGTCGGCGTCGCCGCCGAGGATCCTGAGCGTCGCCGTCGCCTGGGTGAAAGTCGGAGTGCTTTCCACCCAATTGTCGCCGACGTCGTAAAAGGCGGCGGTGGGAGCGGCGTTCTCGCGGTTGTAGGTCAGTCCGTTGCCGACGATCTCGATGAACGGCAGGCGCTGGAGGACGGGGCTTTCCTGGGCGATCGTTTCGATCACGCCGGAAAGCAGGGTGTCGGTGGAGAGCTTGCTCGCTTCGAGCAGGGTGAGGGACATGGAAACCTCCGTCGAGTGCTGAGAACAGTTGTTCTCATTCGATGAGAAAGCGCCAAGGGGCCGGTGTCGCTCGGGAGTGCCACGAGGGCCTCGGAGTTCGGCTGAGCGCGTCGCATCGTCGCGGCCATGACGAACCTTGCCGCCATCCGTGACCTCGTCCGCAAAGACCTGCACGACACCGACGCCTCGGCCTACCGCTGGGACGACGCGCAGCTCGACCGCCACATCGAGCACGCCCTTTCCGACGTTTCGCTGCACGCCCCGCGACAGCTGGGCGCGACGATTGCGACGACGCCGGGCAGCCGCGACGTCTCGCTCGCCGGTCTCGACGGGCTGATCGACGTCGAACGGGTCGAATACCCGGCCGGCGGCTACCCGCCATGCACCGTCCCCTTCCGGCGCTGGGGCGAAACGCTCTCGCTGCTGGTTGACCGCGAGCCAACCGGCGACGACTGCACCGTCTTCTACACCGCGCGCCACACGCTGGACGCAACCTCGAGCACGGCGCCGCCGGAGCTCGAAAGCACGCTGGCGATGGGAGCGGCGGCCTTCGCGGTCCTCGAACGAGCGGCGTTCACCGTGGAGCAGCTCAACACCGGCGGGGAATCGGCGCCCGCGCAGCTCGTGGCCTGGGCGAAAGCGCGCGAGGTGGCTTTCCGGCAGCTGTTGCTGGCGCACGGGAGGGTGCGGCGTCCGCGGCGGGCCGGCGTTTCCAGGCTCGCGTGAGGGCGTCGGCTCGGGCAGGCCCCCGGCTTGCGGTTGGAATCGGCCCGTTTCATTGCCCCGGCTTTCCGGGCTTGCTCGTCTCTCGCACACGGGCGCTATACGCTTTAGCCGATGGCCGACCCGACCTGCCACTATTGCGACCGGCCCGCCATGGAGGAGTGCGCCACCTGCGGGCGCCTCTATTGCCAGGAGCACGGCGAAGACGTCTGCCTGCGCTGCATGTCACCCGAGGCGGCGACGCCGAGCGCCGTCGTCTACCGTGGATCGCTCCTGGCGCTGCTCATCGCCTCGGCGGTGGTGCTGTTCCTCATCGTCCGCCCGCCCGAAAGCAAGAGCGTCAGCTCCCAGGTGCGCACGATTGCCACGCCAACGCAGCAATCGCACCCGACTGCCACGCCGACGCCCCAGGGTGCTCAAGCGTCGAAGACAGCAACCGCCGCGCCCAGCGGGACCGCGAGCCCAACCACTGGCGCGAGTCCGACAGCCGGGGCGAAGACCTACACCGTGAAGGCAGGCGACACCATCTCCTCGATCGCGACCGACAACAACACGACGACGCAGGCGATCCTTGACCTGAACCCGGGCATCTCGCCGAACACGCTCGCCATCGGCACGGTATTGAAGCTTCCATGAGCAACTGGACCGACGACCCGGAGATCGCCGACCGCCTGCACGAGCACCGGGTGCGCGGCGGCGTCATCCGCTCGGCAATCATCTGGACGCCGATCTTCCTGGTCACGTTCTTCGGGTTTGCCTTCTACCTGGTGGACCGCCTGTTCGGTCTGGGCCACGGCGGCACATGGTTCCTGGTGCTGGTCCTCGGCGTGCTCGCCTCGCTGTTCGGCTTCCAGGCGGCGCAATCGCTCCTCGATCTTCGCGCCGAACCGCGGGAAACGACCGGGATGATCACCCGTCGCTGGTCGCGGAGTGACTCGTTGGTCCTCAAGAGCCACTACGTGCGAGTCGACGACAAGATCCTGCGCGGCGACGTCTTCCTGCTCGCCGAAGTGAAGGAGGGCGACCGCGTGCGCGTCCGCTTCTACCCCCATTCGGCCGTGCTCCTCAGAGTCGAAAAGCTGAAGCCAGAGCTCGCCGGCCAGGAGCGGACCGCAACCAGCGGAAGCGAGTAGAATCGCCGGCGTGGAGACCGGGCGGACCGCTCCCTACCGCACGATGCGGGAATTCGCCGGCGACGAGCGGCCACGCGAGCGGCTTCTGCGCCACGGCGCGGACGTGCTCTCGGATACCGAGCTCGTTGCGATCGTCCTTGGCTCGGGCATTCCCGGAGAAAACGTGGTCGACCTCGCGCGGCGCGTGCTCGACGGGCTCGGCGGGCTCCCGGGGCTCGGCCGCGCCAACGTTGCGGCGTTGCAGCAGGCGAAAGGGCTCGGCCCGGCGAAAGCGGCGCAGATCGCAGCCGCCATCGAGCTCGGCCGCCGCGCCCAGCGCGTCGACCCCGAGTCGCGACCGCTGCTCAACACGCCGGAGCAGGTGTTCGCGCTGCTCGGTCCGCGGCTGCTGGGAAAGACGAAGGAGCTGCTCTACGCGCTCCCGCTCGACACGCGCGGCCGCCTCCTCGGGGGCATCCAGCCGGTGAACGGCGGCGGCATCAGCGGCGTCGGCGTGCGGCCCGCCGAGGTCTTCCGCGAGGCGATCGTGCTCGACGCGGCATCGCTGATCGTGGCCCACAACCATCCGTCGGGGGATCCGCGTCCCAGCCCCCAGGATGTGGCCGTCACGCGCGAGCTGGCCGAGGCCGGGGAGCTGCTCGCCATCGAGCTCCTGGACCACGTCGTCATCGGCGAGAACAGCTTCGTCAGCCTGCGGCGCGAAGGGCAGGGGTTCGGCGGTCGCATTGACGTGAGAAGGGCGCGGTGGGGCCCTCCGCGCGATGATCAGAGCCAGTCCTGGCGCCGAAACAGCAGGTAGAGACCGGCGGACGCGGCCACGGTGAACCCAACGGAGGCTGCCACGCCCCAACTTTCACCGGAGCCGGGATAGGGAACGTTCATGCCGTAGAAGCCCGTGATCAGGGCGGGGACCGCGAGGATCGCCGCCCAGCTACTGACCTTCTTGACGATCTGGTTCTGGCGGTAGTCTCGAAGGCTCAGATTCGTCTCGACGATCGTGCTGACCAGGTCGCGCAGGGATTCGGACGACTCGCTGACGCGGAGGATATGGTCGTACACGTCCTGAAAGTAGGGGTAGAGCTCGTCCGAAACAGCCGCGTGCTCGCGCCGCATGAGGCTGCTTACCGCTTCGCGCAGGGGTACGACGAGGCGGTGGAACCGGACCATCGCCCGGCGCATGTCGAACCAGTGCCGCTGCTGGGAGGGATCGAGCGGACGGTCCGAGAAGATCCCCTCGCTCACGTCCTCGTAATAGTCGTCAAATGACTGGACAGCGTCGAAGTAGCTGTCGACGACGAGGTCGAGCAGGCCATAGAGCAGGAAACTCACCCCGTGAACGGCGAGATCTGGTGAGCGATCCCACCGTTCGAGCACGGGCTCAATCGGGAAGCGCTCGCTCTTGCGGACGGTGACCAGCCACCGTTCGTTGATGAAGGCGTCGATCTCCGTCTCGTCGAGGCGGCCACCCTCGGCATCGACATGGACGGCGTGGCAGGAGAGGAAGAGGTGCGTGGTGTAGCGGTCCAGCTTGGGGCGCTGGTGGGGCCCGAGTGCGTCCTCCACGGCAAGCGCGTGCAACCCGAGCTCACTAGCAAGCTCGTGCAGTTGTTCCTTTGAAGGGGCGCAGAAATCGGCCCAGACTACCGTCGCCGGGTCTTCGAGGTACTGCGAGACGTCAGCAAGGCCGAAGCCCTCGGCCGCCAGGGCGCCCATGCGGTATGCCCTCGTCGCGACATGGCCGAGACCGGCTTCCACTCCGCCCGGAGACGTGATCGCATCGCCGGCCACAGCTTCCACTTCCTGACGATCCTCCGGATCGGCTGTTTTCACCGGATGGACTCCTCTGGCCCAACCCAACCGGCTCGCCCTCGCGCCCGTGGAGCCCGGGTTTCAACACGAAGAGTAAACGATCCGGGCCTCAGCAGCGGGGCGCCTTCCGCCAGGCGGCCCGAAACCGGGCGCCGAGTGCGAACGCAAAAGACGCCCCGGGAGATTCCCCCGGGGCGTTTCGGATTCGTGGGCCTGGTTCCGGCGTTAGGAGCGGGTGCTCCGGCGGCCGAAGGCGAGGAGGGCGAGCCCGCCGCTGAGGGCGAAGATGCCCAGGATGGCGAGGGCGAA
>JAKALX010000302.1 GCA_021823905.1 Chloroflexota bacterium
CGGCGAGGACCTCCTCGACCGCGCCGAGATCGATCGCGCTCGCCCCGGCGACGAGTCCGCGCGCGAACACCTTTTCCGCCTTGCCTTCGACCGCTTTCAGTTGTCCGGGCACAGCCAGGAGCTGGAAGCCTTCGAGCATCGCGACTGGGTTGGCCCGCATTCCCTCTGGCTCGCTCTCCGCAATCGCTACACTCGTCCCTGGTGGGAGTGGCCCCCCGTGCATCGCGACGTCGCGGCCGCATTCCGATCCGTCGACGAAACCCTTCGCGCCGAGATGCGCTACCACGCCTTCGTCCAGTTCCTTTTCGAACGACAGTGGCAACGCGTCCGCGACCATGCTCGCTGGCTCGGCCTGACCCTGATTGGCGATCTGCCGATCTTCGTGGATCGCGACAGCGCCGACGCCTGGGCCAATCCCTCGATCTTCAAGCTCGATGAACAGCTTGAGCCACGCGTTCTAGCCGGCGTTCCCCCCGACGCTTTTTCCGAGACGGGACAGCGCTGGGGCAACCCGCTCTACGATTGGGATGCCCACCGCCAGACCGGCTACAGCTGGTGGATCTCCCGCGTCCATCGCACCTTCGAGCTGGTCGACGTCGTCCGCCTCGACCACTTTCGCGGCTTTCAGGCCGCCTGGGAAATCCCGGCCGAGGCCGAAACCGCGCTGGAAGGCTCCTGGGTCGAAGGCCCCGGGATCGATCTCTTCGCCTCCCTCGAGGCCGCGGTCGGCAAAGGCCGCTTCATCGTCGAGGACCTCGGCATGATCACCGACGACGTTCGCTTCCTTCGCCACAGCCTCGGCTACCCCGGCATGGCCGTCCTTCAGTTCGCCTTCGGCGACCGCCACAATACCTTCCTCAACCCGCACCTGCCGCACAACCACGAGCCGCGATTCGTCGTCTACACCGGCACCCACGACAACGACACGACGGCCGGCTGGTTCGCGAACCTCGGCGATCTCGATCGCGCCAACCTTGCCCGTTACCTTGGGCGGATGCCCTCCAGCCCCGCGGAAGCCACTGACGACCTCATCCGCCTCTGCTACGCGTCCCCCGCCCGTACGGCGATCGTGCCGCTCCAGGACGTGCTCCAACTTGGCTCGGAAGCGCGAATGAACGTCCCCGGGGTTCCCGAGGGCAACTGGGCGTGGCGCTTCTCCTGGGATCAGATCCACCCCGAGCGCACCGCATGGCTCCGTGACCTCGCCGAGACCTACGGCCGTCACCTGGAGCACCCCCGCCAGCCGTAGCCTACGCGCCCGCCTCCTGCCCGCCCCTCGCGATGGTCTTCAATGTCGCCGCGACGTGCTCGCGAACGTACGCCATCCCCGCTTCTGCCTCCATCTCCTCAACAGCTTCCAGCAGTGCCACGAGCTCGTCGTGGATCGCAAGCACGAGCGCCATCCCGGAGACGTTGATCCGCCGGGCCTCCGCCAGGTGCTTGATCAGCGCCAGCCGCGCCATGTCGTTGGCCGAATAGTGCCGGGAGCCGCCGCTTCGCCGGGCCGGCCGCAACAGGCCCGCGCGCTCGTACTTCCGCAGCGTCTGAGGGTGCATCGCCACCGCCGCGCTTGCCTCGGCGATTGCCAGCCGCACCTCGGGCACGCTTCGTCTTCCCGCCTCGCGCCCATTCGCGGACGGCCCTTCGTCATGCCATGGCGCGGAACCCAAGCTCGGTCCCATCCCAGTCAACGATGCCCTCCCGGCCCGCCTCGCCGCCTCCAGCAGCCGCTCCGCGGCGTGCCAGATCGCCCGGTTCGCCGGCTTCTGGCCAGGCTGGGACGGTCTGACTATTCACGATTGCCACGCTGTCGCGCTCTGTCAGCGGCCGAAAGACCGCGATTTCAGCGGCCCGATCGGGGCTCTCTGCGAGGATCTGCCGGCGCTGGCGTGCTGGTGGGACTACTCGCCGGCGCCCACCTTCGGTCCGATCACGAGCACTGGCAGCGGCGATTGCCGCACCACCTTCTCCGCCACGCTCCCCATCAGCGCGTGCGAAATACCCGTCCGTCCGTGTGTTCCCACCGCGACCAGCTCGGCGCCAAGCTGTCCCGCCAGTGCGATGATCGCTTCCGCAACGTGCTCGTTGATGTCCGCGTGGACCGTCACCTCGACGCCGGCCAGGTACCGGCTCGCGGTGTCCCGCAAACTCTCCCTGGTTTCCTGGAGAATCCCCGAAATTGCCTCCGACCGCGTCTCCGCCAGCTTCGGAAGCGGTTCCCCCGTGTGTAGAAGCTGCCCCGCGGGCGTCGCCGCCGGCGTCATCGCGTGGACCACGTTGCCGCGCGACGTGTCCCGCGCTTCTCCCGGTTTCAGAATCGTCGCCAGGTGTACCTCCGCCTGCGACGCCTTCGCCCAATTCGCAATCGCCTCGAGCGCGCGATCGCCCGCCTCGCCCCCGTCATATGCCACCAGGACTCGCATTGCAGTTCTCCCTTTCCCGATAGCCCGCACGATACGACGCCTGTCAACCACTGTGACGGACCTTCGGTCCCCCTGCGAGGGACCATGAGGCCCGGCACAGTTGCAACAAATTCGTCGACTAATGGCCATACCTTTGTAACCCCTCCTGGCCGACCATGTTCGGCAGGAGAGAATGACATGCGCACGAGCCGTAACGACCAACGCCATCGCCCATGCCGGAGCAACCGCGAGCATCAGCTTGTCCACCGGGCACGCGGTGTAGCCGATGCTTTTGCCGCCGTTCAGGCCGTCCCCCAGCGCGAGCCGCTGGATCTCCTTGCCTACGCCGAACGTGTCGCCGCCCTCGAAGACGCCTGGCACGGGCTCCTCGCAACCCTCGCCGCCTGATTCGTCGCGCTCTGCGGCCACGCCGCACTCACATCGCCCGCAACGCGGGAAGGGGCCCGGGGTGAGGGGCTCCCCGCAAACTCAGCTGCGAACTCCGTCAGTCGTCGTGGTACCGCCCACCCGAGATGTTCTCCAGCTTGCGCCAGTGATGCTCTGTCTGGATCCGCCGGATGGTCCCGGACCGCGCCCGCATCACGAGCGATTCGCTCGTCGCCCCGCCCGCCACGTATTCCACGCCCTCCAGCAGGTCGCCGCCCGTCACACCCGTCGCCGCGAAGAACACGTCGTCGCTCCCTACGAGATCGTCGATCGTCAGCACCCGCGTCATGTCGAGCCCGCGCTCCGCAGCCATCTTCCGGTCGTCGTCGTGCCGTGGCCACAGCCGGCATTGCATGTCGCCCTCGAGCGCCTTCAGCGCGCACGCCGCCACGACCCCCTCCGGCGACCCGCCGATCCCCAGCAGCATGTCCACACCCGTTCCCGCAAGCCCTGCCGAGATGGCGCCCGCGACGTCGCCGTCGGTGATGAACCGGATCCGCGCTCCCGCCGCCCGCACCTGGTCGACAATGTCCGTGTTCCGGTCGCGATCGAGGATCACAACCGTTACTTCCTCGATCGGCAGATCCTTCGCCTTCGCTACTTGCTCGATGTTCCACTGGATCGGCGCCGAGAGGTCGATGCATCCCTTCGCCGCCGGGCCGACCGCGATCTTCTCCATGTAGAACATGTCGTGTGGGTTGTACATTGTCCCGCGCGGCGCGACGGCAATGACGCTCAGCGCTCCTGGCCGCCCGAGTGACAGGAGTCGTGTCCCGTCGATCGGATCAACAGCCACGTCCACCTGCGGGCCGTGCCCGTTCCCAACCCGCTCCCCGTTAAACAGCATCGGCGCCTCGTCCTTCTCGCCCTCGCCGATCACGATGATGCCGTCCATGTCGACCGTGTCGAGCATCATCCGCATGGCGTCGACCGCAGCCCCGTCACCGGAGTTCTTGTCGCCCCGGCCCATCCAGCGCGCGGCTGCCAGCGCCGCCGCCTCCGTCGTTCGAACCAGCTCCATGGCGATGTTGCGGTCGGGGATGCGTTCGTTCCTCACCTGGTACTCCAATTCGCAGTTTCACGGCAGCTACGCGGGGCTCCCGGCAGCGGCCTAGGGATTGATGCCAAGCTCCTGGGCGACAGGCTTCAGCGCTTCGGCAACGAACAGGATGTGCTCGTCCAGCTCCACGCCCAGGTCCTTCGCCCCCTGGATAAGGTCCTCGCGCCGCACCGCCCGCGCAAACGCCTTGTCCTTCATCTTCTTGCGCACCGACGCCGGCTCGATCGACGAAAGCGACCGGTCCGGCTTCACCAGCGTGCAGGCAATCACGAACCCAGAGAGCTCGTCGCACGCGTAGATCGCCCGGTCCATCTTCGAGTGATATTCCAACCCGAGAAACGGCGCATGGCAGAGGATCGCGTAGCGAATGTCTTCGGCGACGCCCCGTGCCGCCAGGATTTCGCTCCCCGCCTTTGGGTGCAACTCTTCCGTCGGATGGATCTCCCAGTCGAAGTCGTGCAGCAGCCCGACGATGCCCCACTTCTCCACGTCCTCGTGCAACAGCTTCGCGTACGCCTGCATCGCCGCCTCGACCGCGATGCCGTGCTTCCGCGTCCGCTCTTCGCGCGAATGCTCGACGAGAATCTCCCACGCCTGGTCGCGCTGCACCCTGGCCAACCCCTTGAGCGATGTGGCCCGCGAATGGTACCAGAAACCGGGCCGTCCCGAGACCGTCGCGCTAGATTGGCCGCCCGCTCAAGAACATCAAGCCTTTTCCCAGCACCTCACCCGCGAACACTGCCCCCATGCAGATGTAGAGCAACCCCGTCGCGCTCTGCATCGCCTTCATCTGCGTTGTCTTCAGCGAGAGCACCGCCAGCACGGCCGGAAACGCGATCCCTACGCCCAGCCGCAGATAGAGAGCCGGGTTCAAACCCAGGCTCACGTCAACCGGGTTGGCCGGCGCCGGCGCGTTCCGTACGGGCACGAACAGGTTCACCGCCACCACGATCGCCTGGAACACGAGCGAGCCGATCAACACCCATGCGAGATCACGCAGCGGCCACGACGGAAGCGCTCCTTCCGTCAGGTACCAGTGCCCCCAGACCATCGACACTGAAACCGCGCCCATCGCCAGAGTCCCCGCCAGCAGCGCGAGCAGCGTCGCCGGGAATCCCCACGCCGGTGGCGCAAGCAGGGCCGCCAGC
>JAKALX010000303.1 GCA_021823905.1 Chloroflexota bacterium
TCTCCATCTCCTCGGCGATCCCGTCCCGATCGAATCCCCAGGCGTTCCAGCGAACGGCTTCGGCGCGGAGCTTCGCCGGGTCGAATGCGAAATGCGGGCGCCTGGCCAGGTCGAACCGCGTCGACGTGCTAGGCGAGAATTCACGCACGCGGCGCAACGCGTCTTCCGCGTCGCGAGCGACGTTCTCCACATCCCATCCCATGGCCCCGCCGGGACGATACGGCTCGAGGTAGGCCAGCGCCGTGGCGAGCAGCCGATCGGCGCCGCGCGGGTTGCCGCGCGAGATGTGCACGAACGCGGCCGCGATCTGTATCAGGCCCTTGTACAGCTCACGCACCGGGCCTCGCTCGAACTGCCAGATCTCCTCCAGCCACTCGTGGGCTTCGAAGAAGCGGCCCGCGTTGAAGTCCACGCAGGCGCGGTCGAAATTCCCCTGGACGGTGATTCGCTTGGTCACGAGCTGCTTCTTGCGCCGGGCGGGAATCGGTTGACTCATCGCATCGAGCGTAGCAGAGCGAGGTGCGCGCAAGCCGCTCCAACCCCAGAATGACGGTGACCAGCCCGAGGAGCGCCCCATGCCCGACGCACACGATCCACATCACGCGCCCGCCGACCCGAACGCCGCGCCCATGCGCCAGGAAGTGCGTTCCAGTTTCAGCCGGGGGCAACTGCTGTTCGCATGGACGCTTGGTGCGATCGCGATTGTTGGCGGCACAATCCTCGGCGTGCTTGTGGTAAACAACTAAATCGTATTTCGCGGTGTACTTCACGTAAGCGGCCCACCGACGGCCCGCTCCCCTGTATCATCCTCAAATGGAGCCGTTACGGAGCCCCCGCGCCATGCCGGGATCCCGCATCCTGTTGCGGGCGACCAAGTACGACGGCACCGCTCACTGGATCCAGCCGTTCCAGGTCGTCTCCGACGACGGCACGCTGCTCGTCACGCAGTACCGTGCCCGCACGCCGATCTACACGAGCCGCGGCGAGTTCCGCTCACCGTACGACAGCCTCGTCTATTTCTGGCGCGACCGCTGGTACAACGTCTTTCGCCTTTCCCGCCCCGGCTGCCAGATCGCGCTCTGGTACTGCAACATCACGACCCCACCGACGTTCGACGGCTGTCAGCTTGGTTATGTTGACCTTGATCTCGACGTCGCTGTCCGCCCAAACGGCTGCATCGACCTGCTCGACGAGGATGAGTTCGAGCGCCATCAGCGCAAATACGGCTACCCGTCCGACGTGATTGAGCACGCCGAGGCTGCTGCCCGCGAGGTGACGTCGCTGGCGCGCGCGAAAGCATTCCCGTTCAGCGAGCGGTAGCGCGTAGCTCGCTTAGCAGCGACCGTAATCGCCCGATGGACATCCTCACAGGCGTCGCCCTGGCCGCCGCCGCATTCGCCGCCGGCGCGATCAACTCCGTCGCGGGCGGCGGATCGCTGGTCAGCTTCCCGGCGCTCGTCGCCGCCGGCTACGCTCCCAAGAGCGCGAACGTCACCAACACGGTCGCGCTCTGGCCGGGGTACATCGGGGGCTCGTACGGCTACCGCGGCGAACTACGCCGGCAGCGCGCGCGCATCCTGGCCCTCGCCATCCCGAGCATAGCGGGCGCCCTCGCGGGCTCCGCCATCCTCCTCGGAACACCCGCGCGAACGTTCGACGCCGTCGTCCCCTTCCTGATCCTTTTCGCATGCGCCGTGATGGCGTTCCAGGATCG
The DNA here is from genome assembly GCA_021823905.1 of Chloroflexota bacterium. GTDB lineage: Bacteria > Chloroflexota > Dehalococcoidia > Tepidiformales > Tepidiformaceae > JAKALX01. Next base: position 1,715 of record JAKALX010000303.1, read on the forward strand.
CCTCGCGCGGTTGGCCGCCCACCACCGCCTGATCTCGCGGGGCGAAGACCACATTCCCCTGCCGCTGCATCTGGCGACGTTCGTGCTCGCGATCTACGGCGCCTACTTCGGCGCCGGCCTCGGCATCCTCACGCTCGCCGCCCTCGGCATCCTCCTCCCCGACGACATTCAGCGTTCGAACGCGCTCAAGGGGCTCCTTTCAGCGCTCATCAACGCGATCGCGATGGTCTATTTCGTGCTGTTCGGGCCGGTCCGCTGGCTGCCGATGGCGATCATGGCGGGCGGCGCGCTCGCCGGAGGCTACCTCGGCGTTGGCGTCGCGCGCCGGCTTGGGAAGCGCTGGCTGCGCATCGCGGTTGTCGGTTATGGCGTGATCGTCGCGGCTGTTATGCTGGTCAAGTAGCGGAGCGGCCTGCGCTCGGTAAGCCTCCGCACCGAGCCCAAACCGCGGATGTGGCTTACTGTTCGTGTTCCTCAAGGAGTTCGCCTTGCCCCGACTGCTCGGCCAGATTAACAGCCCGCGGGATATTCGAAGCCTCACGTACGAGCAACTCGACGAGCTGGCCGGCGAAATCCGCGACTTCCTCGTCGACACGGTGGAGTGCATCGGCGGCGGCGGGCATCTCGCATCGAACCTCGGCGTGGTCGAGCTCTCGATCGCCCTGCACCGGATGTTCGACACACCGCGCGACAAGATCGTCTGGGACGTCAGTCACCAGATTTATGTCCATAAAATCCTGACCGGCCGCCGCGAGCGGATGTCGACCATCCGCCAATTCGAGGGCCTCTCGGGCTTCGCCGACCGCACCGAGAGCGACCACGACGCTTTCGGCGCGGGGCATGCCGGTACGTCAATCTCGGCCGCCGCCGGCATCGCCGTCGCGCGCGACATGACCGGCGCCGAATTCGACGTCGTCGCGGTCATCGGCGACGGCGCGATGACCGCCGGCATGGCGCTCGAAGCGATGAACCACGCCGGCCACATGCGCACCAACATGCTGGTCGTCCTCAACGACAACGCGATGTCCATCTCGCCCAACGTGGGCGCGCTCAGCCGCAACGTGAACAAGCTGCGCGTCGATCCGATCTACCGCAACGCCAAGCGCGAAATCGGCACGATGGTGGAGCACCTTCCGCTCGGCAGGCAGGTGTGGCAGGGCGCCAAGCGCGTCAAGGCAAGCATGCGCGACCTCCTCGTCCCGGCGAGCTTCTGGGAGCAGTTCGGCTTCGAGTACTACGGGCCCATTGACGGGCACGACATCCGCGAGCTGGAAGCGACGCTGACGGCGATCAAGAAGGTGCGCGGCAAGCCCGTCCTGCTCCACATCCTAACGGAAAAGGGCCACGGCATCCCCGAGGCCGCCGCCGACCCGATCAAAAGCCACAGCGGCACCTACTGGTTGAAGAAGCCGGCCGATCCGTCGCTGCCCGCGCCCGCGCCAACCTACAGTCAGGTCTTTGCCCAGGCGACGATGGAGCTGATCGAGAGCGACCCGCGTGTCGTCGCCATCACCGCCGCCATGCTCGAAGGAACGGGCCTCACCCCGGTCCACAAGAAGCATCCGGACCGCGTCTTCGACGTCGGCATCGCCGAGCAGCACGCCGTCACGTTCGCGGCGGGCCTCGCAACCGAGGGCATGCGGCCGATCGCCGCGATCTACAGCACGTTCTTGCAGCGCGGCTTCGATTCGGTCGTCCACGACGTCGTCGTCCAGAATCTGCCGGTTGTGTTCGCACTGGATCGCGCCGGTTTCGTTGGCGACGACGGCAAGACGCACCAGGGCTTCATCGACATCAGCTACCTGCGCTGCCTCCCGAACATGGTGATCGCCGCGCCCAAGGACGAGACTGAACTTCGAGACCTGTTGTACACGGGCATCAAACATGCAGGGCCATTCGCTGTGCGATTCCCGCGAGGCTCGGGCCCCGGGGCCCCAACCGACCTGCCAATGAAGAAACTGGAAATCGGCAGAGGCGAAGTGCTCCGGGAAGGCCACGATGTCGCGCTGATTGGTTTCGGAACGAGCGTGCAAGAGTGCCTGCGTGCCGCCAACATTCTCGAGGAGTCGGGCGTGGACGCGGCGGTCATCAATGCTCGTTATGCAAAGCCACTCGACGAGGCACTCATCCTGGACTGGGCCCGCGCGACGGGTGGAGTCATCACTGCTGAGGAGAACGTCCGCGCGGGTGGGTTCGGCGATGCGGTGCTCGAGCTGTTGGCCGACCACGGGCTCGCGGAGAAGAACTTGCTGAACCTTTCGATGCCGGATGCGATTGTCGACCACGGCCCACAGGCGACCTTCCGCCAGCTCCATCATCTCGATGGCCCCGGTATCGCCGCGATGGCCCTGGAAGCGCTCGCGGCCCGAGGCCCGGTCGAAACCGCCGTCCCTTCCTTCGCGGCGAACTGAACGTGGCGGCCGCCCCCGAAGCGTTGACCCGCCATCTCGCAGAGATTGAGAACGCTCTCCGCGCGAGTCTTCAGGACGGACCTCAAGACCTCATTGCTGCTTCTCGTTATGTCATGGGGTGGCAAGCGCTGGACGGCTCGGCAAGCGACACAGGCGGAAAGCGCATTCGACCGGCACTTTGCCTCTTCGCCGCCGAGCTTTTTGGGGCATCGTTCGAAGCAGCGCTCCCCGGGGCGGTGGCCGTCGAACTCATCCACAACTTCTCGCTCGTTCACGACGAAGTTCAGGACAAGGATGCCGAGCGGCATCATCGGCCGACGGTCTGGGCGATCCATGGCGAGGGCCAGGCGATCAACGTTGGCGACTTCCTGATTACGCGAGCGGTTTCAGCGTTGCTGGATGGCGACGGACCTGCCGACTGGCGCCTGGCTGCGCTTGGCACGTTGAACCAGGCAATGGCGAGGATGATCGCCGGTCAATGGTCCGATATCGCGTTCGAAAGCCGGAACGCCGTGGAGCCGTCTGAGTACCTCGACATGGTCCGCGGGAAGACGGGAGCATTGCTGGGCGCACCATTGGCGATGGGAGCGGCCTTGGCCGGGGCCTCGTCCGAACAGGCCCAGCAACTGCAGGCCTGGGGAGAAACCGTCGGGCTGGCATTTCAGATACAGGATGACTACCTCGGAATCTGGGGCGACCCTGACCTGACCGGCAAGTCCAACGTCAATGACATCGTCAGGAAGAAGAAGACGCTCCCGGTCGTGTTCGGTATGGCGAAGGACACCCGAGGAGTGGTCGCGAGGGTTTACGCCAGGGATTCAATTGAACCGTTGGATGTCGCCCGTGTGGTGGAGGTCCTGGAGACCACTGGAACACGTGAGTATGTCCGAGGCGAAGGGGCGAAACTGGTA
>JAKALX010000304.1 GCA_021823905.1 Chloroflexota bacterium
TCCCAGAACACATCCGAAACCTCCCAGGATCTTGCTCGTGGCATGCGTATCCTCCTGGGACAAATCTAGGTCATGGACACCTCTACGTCAATCTATTTACGGATACGCCCTTAGGGTTGAGTTGCGGGACGCGATCTTCTATCAACGACCCCTCAAGAGTGCGTCGGGTTTTATTGGCGCCTGCGAGCTCGAGCCGAAGAGGCACCGTGCGCCATGGGCTCTGCTGGACGCGCAGCGCTTCCGGCTCCTACAGATGGTGAATAACACGCGGCTCATCGACCTGGGAACCGGCGAGGAGCGGCCGCTGACCACGGACGAGCGCGAACGGCTCGTGTCGGCCCTGGAGCGCCAAGCTCAGATGACCTTCCCTGCCGCGAAGAAACTCTTGGGGTTCAAGTCGAAGCAGGTACGTTTCAACCTCGAAGAGGGCGGCGAGGCAAGATTCCTCGGCAACCGCAGTGTTGCCGCCCTCGCTGCGATCTTCGGGGAGCGATGGTGGGGCATGCCCCGGAATCAACGTGAGGCCGTGGTGGAGGATGTCCTCACGATCGAGTCTGAGGATGCGCTGGCTCGTCGCGGAGTTCATTACTGGAGGCTGAATCGGCAGGCCGCCGACGCACTGGCGGTTGTGCGGCTGGAGCCGGGCTACTGCTCGTTTTCTCGTGTCGCGCTCGCCAAGCTGTTGCCCCATTTGGAGCAAGGACTCTCGGTGGCTGAGGCGTGCGACCTTGCGTACCCCGATCGGCGAGCGAGTGCGGTGCCGCACGACGAGCTGGCCCGCCTGGAGGACGCCCTTCCTTCACTGCGAAACCCGGTTGTCGCGCGGGTGCTGACCGAACTCCGCAAGGTCGTGAACGCGATCGTCCGAGAGTACGGCAAGCCGTTGGTGGTCCGCATCGAGCTTGCGCGCGAGGTCAAGCGGAGCCGTCGGGGGAGGGAAGAGGCGGCAAAGCGCATGCGGCAGCAGGAACAACGCCGCAAGGTGGCCACCGCGCTCCTTCTGCAGGACGCAGGTATCGAGCACCCCACCCGCGACGATATCGAGAGAGTCCTGCTTTGGCAGGAGTGTGGGGGCCAGTGCCCGTACACAGGCAGGCCGATCCCGTTCGGGAAGCTCTTCGGACCGCACCCCGAGTTCGATGTTGAGCACATCATCCCATTCTCACGATCGTTCGACAACAGCTTCGTCAACAAGACCCTGTGCCACGCAGAGGAGAACCGCCGGGTCAAGGCCAACAGGACCCCTTACGAGGCCTATCACGGCACCCCGCGGTACGAGGAGATCCTCGGTCGCGTGCGCGCCTTTTCCGGGGTGAAGGCCCGCGAAAAGCTGCGCCGGTTCCAGGATGCGGAGGTCGAAGGTTTCGACGACTTCACGAGCCGCGAGCTGAACGACACCCGCTGGGCCAGCCGCCTGGCGGCCGACTACGTCGGGACGTTGTTCGGCGGGCGCATTGACGCTAATGGCACGCTGCGAGTGCAGGTGTCATCCGGCCAGTTGACGTCCTTCCTCCGCGGCGCATGGGAACTGAACCGCATGCTGTCCGGTGACAGCGCCAAGAGCCGCGAGGACCACCGGCACCACGCGGTCGACGCGGTGACGATTGCCCTCACGGCTCCGGGCGCGGTCAAGGCGCTCTCGGACTCCTCCGAGAGGGCTTGGGCCGAACGGCACCGCCTCTTCTCGCACCTGCCGGCGCCCTGGGCGAATTTCGATCGGGAAGTCAGAGATGTCATCGGGGGGATCAATATCTCCCACCGCGCCGAACGGCGAGTGAGCGGGGCCCTTCACGACGAGACCCTTTACGGCGTCGCCGCTGAGAGAGGAACGGTCGTCGTCCGAAAGCCGGTCCATGCCCTCACCGAGAGGGAAGCCGATGGGATCGTTGACGAGGCGGTGCGGCTTGCGGTGCAGGAGAAGAGGCGCCTGCTTGGCGACTTCAAGAAGTTGGAACAAGATCCGCCGACCCTGATTTCGCGTGCTGGAAAGCGGGTACCGATTCGGAGGGTGCGGATTCGCAAGCACGAGCGGGTCGTGCGGGTCGGCAAGGGGTCGCGGCAGCGCCAAGTCATCGAGGGCTCCAACCACCACATCGAGATCGTTGCCGAAGTGGATGCCAAGGGGCGGGAGACCCGATGGATTGGCCGAGTCGTCTCGATGCTCCAGGCATCCAAACGGCTTGCTTCGCGCCCGCCAGTGCCCGTCGTGGCCCGGACGGTCGGGGGCGCGGAGCGCTTCAAGTTTTCGCTCTGTCGTGGGGATGGAGTTCTCCTTGGCGATGGAGACAGCCCCAGGCTCTGGATCGTCCAAAAGATCTCGAGTAACCAAACGGGCGCTACCACGATCGTCCTGAAGCCGCCCGCTGATGCCCGAAGGGTGAATGACATTCCGACCCAGGGACGCATCCACTCGCCCAACACCTTACGGAAGGCTGGCGCTCGAAAGGTTGTGGTTGATCCGGTTGGAAACGTCCGCGATGCTCGCGACTGAACGTGTCGTCGAGGTTGCTGAGGGCGGCACGCGGTTGTCCGTGTCGAAGGGACGGCTTGAGGTGAAGCGTGACGGCCTTGATTTGGCGGCGATTCCCCTCTCGGACATCGCTGTTGTGTTGGTTTCCCATCCGGCCGTCACTTTGACCCAGGCTGTCCTCACCGGTCTCGCCGAGTCCGGCGCGGCATTCGTCGCGTGCGACGACCGGCGCCAACCGGCCGCAATGCTGCTGCCACTGCACGGCCATTATGTGCAGGGCGAGCGAATCGCGTTGCAGGTCGAGGCCCCGAAACCCCGCCTCAATCGGGTCTGGCAACAGGTGGTGCGCGCCAAGATCCGGGCTCAGGCAAGGCTTCTCAGCGGTCTCCATGGCTCTGACAGCGGGCTCGGCGTTCTTGCCGCGCGTGTCCAATCCGCCGATCGCGCGAATGTCGAAGCCCAGGCGGCGCGTCGCTACTGGCCGCTTCTCTTCGGCGATCCGTCCTTCCGCCGCGACCGTGACGCAGCCGACCAGAATCGGCTCCTCAACTACGGATACGCAGTGCTCCGGGCGGTCGTCGCCCGCGGGATCTGTGCCGCCGGGCTCCACCCGTCGATCGGTATCCACCATCACAACCGCTACGATGCTTTTCGTCTGGCGGACGACCTCATGGAACCGCTGCGTCCGAGAGTGGACAGGGAGGTCGCCATCATGGTGACCGAACAGGGAGGCGGCGTCGAACTGGCCGGTCCGGCCAAGGCGAGGCTGGTCGAGGCGGTGCTCGGGGAGGTGGCGCTGGATGGCGAGACACGGTTGATGCCGGACGCCGTGAGCCGCATGAGCGCTTCGCTGGTGGATGTGCTCGCGGGGGAGCGCCACGCCCTCGCGATCCCCGACGTTTGATGGGGCGAAAGCCACGTCCGGCGATGTCGGAGTACGCGAGCGTGTGGTTGATCGCCATGTTCGATCTTCCGGTCAAAGAGCGGGAAGAGAAGAGAGACTACCGCCAGTTTCACGACCTCCTCATCAGCGAAGGGTTTCTCCGGCTCCAGTTCTCCATTTACGCCCGCTACTTCCAGTCGGAGGAAGCGAGCGAGGCGCGTCGCCACCGTCTGCGCGTCAACCTACCCCCGGGCGGCCAGGTGCGCCTGCTGTCCGTTACCGATCACCAATTCGGCAAGATGGAGGTCTTCCACGGAAAACTGCGGGCTGAACCCGAACGGATGCCCGAGCAATTGTCGCTTTTCTGAGACGAAGAGAGAGCGAACCACCGGCGTTGCAGCATGTTGCCGATGGTCCAGTGTACTTGAGCGGCGACTCCCTGCCGGCCACAGCTCTCCCACCTGCGCTCGTTGACCGGTTTGAGTGTACTTGAGCGGCGACTCCCTGCCGGCCACAGCGATGAACCTGTAGTCGACGATGTTCCCAGAAGTGTACTTGAGCGGCGACTCCCTGCCGGCCACAGCGATGGGGGTGCGGAACTTCCTGTGGTTCTGAGTGTACTTGAGCGGCGACTCCCTGCCGGCCACAGCAGCGGCTAGGTCGTAGTCCTCTTCATTCCAAGTGTACTTGAGCGGCGACTCCCTGCCGGCCACAGCCCGGGCGGCTGTCCTACGGGGCAGCCTTCAGTGTACTTGAGCGGCGACTCCCTGCCGGCCACAGCGCAACGTGCCCGCAACCGTCGTCGGGCGACAGTGTACTTGAGCGGCGACTCCCTGCCGGCCACAGCCCGTTCAGCAGCGAGACGGGCGCATCGAGGAGTGTACTTGAGCGGCGACTCCCTGCCGGCCACAGCGAGTGCGTCGATGGACGGCCACCAGCCGAAAGTGTACTTGAGCGGCGACTCCCTGCCGGCCACAGCTCGAGCTGCAGGAGCATACCGGCACCGGCCAGTGTACTTGAGCGGCGACTCCCTGCCGGCCACAGCGGACCCGATAACGGGCTGTCAATCGGAGCGAGTGTACTTGAGCGGCGACTCCCTGCCGGCCACAGCGTCCTTGTGGCGCTCGTTCACGGCGAGCGAAGTGTACTTGAGCGGCGACTCCCTGCCGGCCACAGCACGCAACACGGACGCCTGTCGCGGCCTGTAAGTGTACTTGAGCGGCGACTCCCTGCCGGCCACAGCTCATCCTCTCGACCCGTGCCGCCAGCTCGCAGTGTACTTGAGCGGCGACTCCCTGCCGGCCACAGCTACCACTGCAACGTCCGGGCTCACGCCGATAGTGTACTTGAGCGGCGACTCCCTGCCGGCCACAGCCGCGTGCGCGTGACGGAGGTGAGCGATGACAGTGTACTTGAGCGGCGACTCCCTGCCGGCCACAGCGCGTGTTACGGCGGGCGGTGAGCGCATGGAAGTGTACTTGAGCGGCGACTCCCTGCCGGCCACAGCGCATTTGCTCCGCTACCCTACGCCACGCTAAGGATCTATCCATAAATAGGGATGGCCTTGCGAAAGCAAATGATGGCAGCCGCGAGATGGACGAGAGCCAGGTAGCTGTCGTGGAGCTTTTCGAAGCGCACGAGGAG
>JAKALX010000305.1 GCA_021823905.1 Chloroflexota bacterium
GACACGCCTTGGCGGGATTTCGCTTTCCGGGAGCCTTGCGAGGGCAGCGGTTCAGGGCCATCATGCTGCCATCGTGAGCCGCGCCAGATCATTGCGACATGGACTCCGGGTGGGCCAGCGCAAGCCGGACCAGTCCGGGACAACGGGCACTGCCCGGAGGGAGAGCCGGACGGCCACGCAAACGCCTTCGCCGCCGGCCGGTGGCCAGGCGCATCCCGGGATGCCCGCCGTTCTCTCACTACAGGAAGCCCTCGGCAACCAGCAGGTCGCCCGCCTTCTCGCCGGTGAGCTGACTGCACCTGGGATTGCCCGAATGCTCTCGCTTTCGCAGCAAGGAGCACGCGCCAACGGGTCGGTCCGGCGTTCGGTCATCAGCTACGCCGAGCAGGGTGAAACCATCTACAACCGGACAAGCGCGACCGACCAGCAATTCGAGCCACGCTCGTACGGCGCGGGCGGCACCATCCATTACGTCATGACCAGGGCGCCCGATGCCGTCACCGTCAACGTTCGCGTCAAGTTCGTGAACCAGGCCCGTGGGACAAGGGAGTTCCTTCCTGACGGCACCCGAGACCCGAACTTCGAGCGGCCTATCGACTCGCCGACGGAGATCCCGGCGAGCGACCCCCGGCAGCGATACGCTCGGGACATGTGCGAGAACGCAATCAACGCGCACTGGAACAACAAGTTCGTTCTGGTCGGTCGCAGGCGCACGCCTCCGGCTGCATCCGGGTCTACCATCGGCGCGGTGGGCGCCGCCGCGGCAGCGGCTGCTTCGCCCTCCACGACCCCGGCCGCAGCTGCCACGGGACCCGCTGGCGCCGCCACCGCCGACGACATTCGGCTAAAGGTGAAGTTCGTGGCGACGCCGATCTTCGACATCGCCTCGAAGGACTATGACAGCCTCGTCCGCCTCTACGGGCCTTCCACCGTCGCCGGCTCTCCGGGTCATCCCATCGACGCCGGCAACTACTACATGAACCGCGGCACGTACGGCGGCTCGGCCGAGTCGACCTACGCCCATGAGTTCGGCCATCTCATCGGCATCAACGACGAGTACTCCCGCAGCAACGACCAGATGCACCGGATGATGCACCAGGTTTCGCCCCTCCAGGCGACGCGGATGAACCGGGAACTCGATCGCGAAACGTCGAAACGGATGATCCTCGCCGCGCTTCGGCCGCAACTTCGCGCCAACGTGGCGACCATGGGCGCCGACGTCGCCGCGGCCTTCACCGAGATGCGTGAAAGCCTCCAGCAGCAGTTGGCCCAGGGCATCCGCGCGGGCTGGCGCCAGGCGGGGGTCATCGCCGACATCATCGCGCAGGTGGGCGATCAGCTTGAGGCTCCCGAGAGCGCCGGCCTGCGGGCGGCTCTGGCCCCGGCTGTTCGCTTCGAAGCGCGAGACAACCTCAGCAACATCACCTACGCGCAGGAAGCGCTCGATTCCGCACTGTCGCCAGAAGAAGTGCAGTCGCAGCTGACCCGGCTCTATTCCACCGCGATCAACGCGGCCATCACGGCGCCTATCGCACTGCAGACCACCGACAACGCGGGGCGGCCCTCGACCGTGAACGTCTCGGCGCAACTGGCCACTCCTCTCCAGCCGACCGCGCCAGGATCACTGAGCGCGACGCTCAACACCGCCGCGACCACGGTTGCCAACCAATCGGCCGGGGCGGGGACGGCAACCGGCCCGGGTGGCGCTCTGGTACCCGCGATTGCCCCCTCGGCGAGTTTGCTTGGCAGCCTTACGGGCCTTCCGGCCGCATGGCGGACGCGCGGAGCGGTCCTTGGACCGTACGTTGACGCGTCGGAGACGCAGCTTGACATCTCGGAGGCCTGGACCAACCTGCTTGCAACGACGGATTTCAGCCTCGCCGGCGATGTCCGCGGCCTGTACCGGATGCTCTACGACGCGGTCCATCAGCTCGCCGTGGCGGTGGCTCAGACCGAAGTCCGGAAGTTCTTCGAAGCTGAAATGAGACCGCTCATCGGTGAGCAGCTGGCGAGTCTCGGTACGCTCATCGACCAGGAGGCAGCCCGCATCGGCAGCGCCGCAACGCCGCCGGCGCGAGCGGGCGGGCCGGATCCGCTCGCCGACGCCGTTGCTCAGATGCAGGTCGCCATGCGCGACCGCCTTGCCGCCCAGACGCCCTCGGGGGCGGCGGCCGAGCCGGCCGAGGGTTCCCAGACCCAGGCCGTGCGCTATAGCGTCCAGGGCTTGATGGGCTCCAACGCGGCAAGCACGGCAGTCCGCTCGGACTTCCTCTCTGGGGTCGTCACCCAGTTCAATCTGCCCTCAAACGGACTGATCGATCCCGCGACCGAGGAACCGTTCCGGTCGGAGACGACGTAGATGAGTTCCGTCGAAGCCCAGCCGCTGGTCGCAATGCGCCTCGAACGACAGGACGAAGCCCGCATCGATCAACGCGTCGCGATCTATCCCGACGGTAGGGCCTGGTACTGGTCGCTGGCGTCCGTCGATCCGGCGTCAGCCTTCCGGGTTGGGACGTTTGCAGTCCAACTTGGCGCCGCCGAGCTCGAACAAGCCACGGCAGCCGCGCGCCAGCTCCCGCACGCCGAGAGCGCTTGGACCGACAGCGGCGCCGACGCGCCCCAGGTCACGCTCACTGCCGGGTCGTACGCCGTGTCCTTCCCGCGCGGCGCTGACATCGACCCGCGGCTGTTCGCCGTGTACTCGCTGATGGCGCGAACCATGGCCGAGGCCTCGGCCGCGCCGCTTTCGGCCCTGGAGTTGACCGTCCGGCTGCAACCCGGCCAGGTTGCGTTCCTCTTCCAGGCGCTTGGCGCCGAGAGGGTCCGCTTCCTGCTCGACCGGGACTCGTTCTCTCTCGGGGGGGACGGCTGGTCCTACCAGCCGGACGATCTGCGCGGCGTCGGGCTTATCGCCGAGGGCGGCCGCCACGTCGATGGGATCCACGCTCCCGCGGCACTCGATCCCGGCGAGAAGGCGGCGCTCGTCCTGCGCAACCTGCCCCCGTTCACCCAGCCTGGGCCGGTTCGGCTCGCGGCGCGGGTCGCGGGCACAATCGTGCTGGTGGGGCCGGAGGCCGTGGCTTCGGCCGACGGCGAACCATTCCTGCTCTCGCGACTCGTTGAGGGCGGCATCGCCCCCGCCTGAGCTCGATGGACGTGCGTTCGCGCGTGCGTCGCGCGCGTCACTACAGTGGTCTGCCCATGTGCCCGCGGCCGCGGCGGCCCGTCGGCGAACTACAGGTGCGTACGTCCCGGCTGTCCTCGGTAGACAGTGACTGCCCGCTGGATCACGGGCCGGCGGCCAGGGCCGCAGCCTCGGCACGGACGACAGGCTGCCACCACGCATCCTGCGCGGGATGGCATACGAACTTATCGACCATCTTCACGACTGCATCGGCCTCAGGGCTCGTGCCGGCTGTAGGGGAGCCCGCTGTCGTTGCGGACCAGGCGGCGATCATCGCGGTGCCGATCTCCCGGTCAGCGGTCTCCGCCAGTTTCACGGACACGCCAAAGAGGCGGTTGTCGGGCGCATCCTTGGCCAACTCGGAATGGGTGGGCGTGCCGGGTGTCAGGCCTCGCGCGCGCGCCTCGCCGCCGCTTGCGTTGGTCTCCAGCTCCGCGAGCTTCTCGAGGATGCCCGCCTTGGCTGCAACAGTTGCCGCCGCAAAGGGGACCGACACCACTGTCAGCACAACTTCCAGGCCGACCATGGCGACCACTTCCGCCAGGCTTCGGCCCGCGAACGCGCCGGCGGCGCCGCCCAGCGCGCCTCCCAGTGCCCCACCACTGCGCGCACCGGATACTGCTCCGCTCGCCGCGCCGGCCACGCCACCCGTCACCGCACCCTCGGCAAGCCCTTCAGCCGTGCTGGCGATCGTGTCCCAGAATCCGCTTCCGCGGGAGTAACCGGCCAGGGCGCCACTTGCCGCGCCGGTTACCGCCCCTTCCGCGCCGCCGGCCACGCCTCCCCCGACGGCGCCGAGGACCGTGCCGGTTCCTTCGCCGCCTGCCGCGCCCAGCCGCCTGCCAATCTCTTCGCCCGTGATCCCCGCCATCTCCATCCAGCCGATCGCGAAGGCCGTGCGCAGCTCGCCGTTCTCGATCTCGGTCTGGAGCAGTTCGATGCGGCTGACCCAGTCGTTGGCCCCCGGGGCGTAGGTGCCCGTCTGGATCTGCACTTCGCCGGTCTTGGGGTCGACCGGGGTGAGAAGCGCCGGGTTGGGCCCAAGGTGCGTCTCCGCCATCCGCGTCACGAGCGGCTTCACCGCGGGGTCGCTCTTCAGCATGAAGATGCACGCCTCGACGAAATTCGAGTGCGAGAAGTAATCCTCAACGGCGTGCAGCGCGTCGCCCATCTCCCGCATACCGGTCGGCGTTCGCCCATCAATCACCGCCTGGCGGAGCTGCTCTTTGGCGTGAAACTTGCCACGTTCGATGTACTCCGGCAGATGGCTCGTCCTGGCCGCCTTCGCTATCTCCGTACGATTCGCCTCCTCGCGGTCGTAGGCCGCCCGCTGAGCGGGCGAGAGACCGTCAAGAAGCGCCTGGAAGGCGGCCGGGTCTTTCGGCAACCCCGTCGCGGGATCACGGAGCAACGGATCTTCGACGGTTCCGCCACCCTCAGGGTTATCCAGATGCTCGGAGGGAACATAGCTCCCAAGGTCCGCGGCCGAAACGTCGTGCCCGAACTCGCCCATTGCGAGGATCCGGATCAGCAGGAGCACGGCGGGGTGCTTGGGAAGCTGAGAAAGGTCGCGGAGCCAGTTGCCGAGATAGACGCCGCGGGCCTCACCAGCGCTGAACCCGACGGTTGTGAGCGCGCGCTGTTCGATCCCGCCGTGCCCCCGCTCGCCAGCCTGGTAGCGAAGGACGATGGGCGCCGGGCGGCTCGCGGCGACGGCCAGAGGAACGCCATACGCCGCCTCGGCGCCGCTCCTCCCCTCGACTGCCCTCTCGGTGGGCTCGTCATTCTCCGCCGCCGGGTCAAGCCGCCCCCG
>JAKALX010000306.1 GCA_021823905.1 Chloroflexota bacterium
TCACAAGCAACTGGTCGGCAATTACGGGCACGACGAACGGGGTCTCCATCGTGGCGGAGTTCGACACCCTTGCGGAACTCGAAAAGTTCGACGAGATGGCGCTCCAGGACGAAGAGTTCGCCAGGCTGCGCAGGGCGACGCGGGAAAGCATGATCTTTCTCACCAGTCACGCCCAGCTATTGCGCAACGTGCTCTGAGGAGAAGTGACTCCGGACAACAGAAAACGGGGTGACGTCGCCACCCCGTTCGTGACTGCGGATCGGCCGGGTTAGCAGCAGGAGCGGGGCGTGCCGCCACCGTCGGCTGTTTGGAAGCTGGAGCCGCAGGCGCAGCTCTTCACGGCATTCGGGTTGAAGATGCTGAAGCCGCTCTTCATGACGTCGTCCACGTAGTCGATCTCGGCGCCCGACAGATACTGGGCGCTTTCGGGGTCGATGAGGATGCGGACGCCCATCTGGTCGAGGACGATGTCGTCGTCTTCGGCGGAGCGGGCGAGCGCCATGCCGTACTGGTAGCCGGAGCAGCCGCCGCCGGCGACGAAGACGCGGAGAGCGCCTTCGGGAAGCTCGCGTGCGATCAAGAGCGCCTTTGCCTTTTCGGCGGCCTTGTCGGTGATGTTGACGAGGACCGGGGCCTCGGATTCGGTGGTCATCGTGCCTCCATGGTGTCCGTGGGAAATGGGCGCCGGCGATGTCCGCAAGACGCCACTACGAAAAGTATAGCTGGCTGCGAAAAACCGCGTCCACCACGAATTGTCCAGCGACGAATGTTGCTACGCTAGGGGCGATGGATCGCGTCTACCTCGACCATGCCGCTACGACGCCCCCCGACCCGCGCGTGGTCGAGACGATGCTGCCGATGTTCACGCGTTACTGGGGAAACCCCTCGAGTATTTCGCTCGAGGGCCAGGAGGCGCGCCGGGCGCTCGATTCCGCCCGCAAGCTCTGCGCCGACCTGCTTGGCGCCCAGCCGAAGGAGATCGTGTTCACGAGCGGCGGGACCGAGGCGGACAACATGGCCATCCGCGGCGCTGCATTCGCCCAGCGAGCGCGTGGCCGCGGGAACCACGTCGTTACGACGCAGATCGAGCATCACGCCGTGCTCAACACCGTCGAGCAGCTCGAGCGCGAAGGGTTTCGCGCCACGTACCTGCCGGTCGATCACGAGGGGTTCGTGGATCTGGGCGCGCTCGAAGACGCGGTGGGACCCGAGACGATCGTCGTGAGCGTGATGGCGGCGAACAACGAAGTTGGGACCATCGAGCCGATCGCCGAAGTCAGCCGGATTGCGAAGGCCAAGAACCCGAACGTCGTCGTCCATACTGACGCGGTGCAGGCGGCGGGCGCGATCGACATCACGCCGGCGAAGCTTGGCGTCGACCTGCTCAGTCTCGCGGCGCACAAGTTCTACGGGCCGAAGGGTGTGGGGCTGCTCTACGTGAAGAACCGGACGCCGTTCCAGGCGATGATCTTCGGCGGCGGGCAGGAGAAGGAGCGAAGGTCGGGAACGGAGAACGTCCCGGGGATTGTCGGGCTCGCGACGGCGATGAAGCTCGCATGGGATGAGGCGGAAGACCGCAATGCGCACGCCGGAAAGCTGCGCGGCCGCCTCCTCTACGGCCTCCCCGAGAGGATCCCGGACACGGTCATTACGGGCCCCGCGGACCCCGCGAGCCGACTCTCGAACAGCGTCAGTTGCTGTTTCCGCAACGTCGAGGGCGAAAGCGTGTTGCTGGCGCTCGACATGGCGGGCATCGCCGCAAGCTCCGGATCGGCCTGCACAACGGGCTCACTCGAGCCGTCGCACGTGCTCACGGCGATGGGGATCGACCGAGACCTGGCGCACGCCTCCCTGCGCCTTACCGTCGGCAAAGACAACACCGCCGCCCAGATCGACTACGTCCTGGACAAGCTCCCTGAAATCGTCGCCCGCCTCCGCTCCCTCGCGGGGTGAGAGACACAGAGACACAGAGAGCACGGAGCTGTTCTTGGGGATTCAGAGAACAACTCGTTTGATCCCCGTCGTCACCTGTCGGGTGTTGAAGTTGATAAGGAGACCCAATCGGTGATGCGTAGCCTTCAGGTATGAGAGCAGTTGTGAGCCGTGAAGAGGTAACAGAGCGTCCACGGCCTTGAGTTCAACCACGAGCTCGCGCTCTACGAGCAGGTCCATGCGTCCTTCGCCGACTGGCCGCCCCTTGTACGCGAGCTCGACGACAGGCTGCCGAACGTACCGTATTCCTCGCTCGTCGAACTCGATACACAACGCGCTTTCGTAGACAGACTCGAGGAATCCCGGGCCGAGCACCCGGTGCACTTCTATCGCTGCTGCAATGACCGCTCCGCTGAGGTCGTTAAGGCCCGCTGGCAGGGCTTCTTCGGCCACCTCTGTGTCCTCTGTGACTCTGTGTCTCGGCTCTTGCGGCTAACTGATTCCTTGTTGGGCGAGGAAGTCGAGGATGTCCTGGATCGTCTTGATGTTCTCCGCGTCTTCGTCGCGGATCTCGAACTCGGCGTCGTCTGCGAACGCTTCTTCGATGGCGATCGTGAGATCGACGATGTCGAGCGAGTCGGCGCGCAGGTCGTCGACGAGACTCGCTTCGGGCTTCACTTCATCGGGGCTGACCTTGAGCTGCTTGACGACAACGTCGCGGACACGATCGAAGACGGCGGCCATGGGGAACTCCTGGTTTTCGCGTTGAACTGGCGCGCCGCTTGGCGCGGGAATGTGCGTTGAATCTGGCCGATGCTACGTCACGGCCGGTATTTGCGGAAGATCACGGAACCGTTCTGGCCGCCGAAGCCAAAGCCGTTCGCGGCCGCGGCGTTGACGATCATCTTGCGCGATCGGAGCGGGACGTAGTCGAGATCGCAGGCCGGATCGGCTGTTTCGAGGTTTGCCGTCGGTGGCACGAGATCGTGGTAGACCGCCATGATCGCGGCGAGCGCGCCAACCGCCCCGGCGGCGCCAAGCAGGTGCCCCACCATCGACTTTGGCGAACTGATGGCCAGGCCGCTGGCGGCTTCCCCAAACGCGAGCTTGATCGCCACGGTCTCGGCGGCGTCGTTCAGCGGCGTGCTCGTCCCGTGAGCCGCGATATACGTCAGCTCGCCCGGCCGCATGCCAGACGCTTTGAGCGCCTCGGTCATCGCTTCCGCGGCGCCGGTCCCGTCCTCGCGCGGTGCGGTGATGTGATACGCGTCGCAACTCAGTCCCCCGCCCGCGAGCTCCGCGTAGACGCGGGCTCCACGGGCGCTCGCGCGGGCCTCGGATTCGACCACCATGACGGCGGCGCCTTCGCCAAAGACGAAACCGTCGCGATCGGCGTCGAACGGCCGGCTGGCGCGGGTTGGCTCGTCGTTGCGGCGGCTCAGTGCCTTCATGTTCGCCAGCGCGGCAATCGGTAGCGGATGGAGGGCGGCTTCCGTGCCTCCGGCGAACACCACGTCGGCACGGCCGCTGTCGATGAGCTGCTTCGCCTCCATGAACGAAAAGAGGCCGCTGGCGCAGGCTGCCACACTCGCCAGCGCCGGTCCTCGCAGGCCGAGCTGCATCGAGACCTGGCAGGCGCCCATGTTCGGAGCCATCATCGGGATGTAGAACGGACTCACGCGTGCCGGCCCCCGATCGCGCAGGACCAGCGTCTCCTCCATGGTGTCGAGGACGCCCCCGGCGCCGGTGGCGATGGCCGAGGCGGCACGGCTGCGCTCGTCGTCGCCGAGCACCAGGCCAGCGTCGTCCGCGGCCAGGCGGGCGGCCGCGACGGCGAACTGGGCAAACCGCGACATGCGCCGCGCTTCCTTGGTGTCCATGTACCTGCCCGGCTCGAAGTCCTTGACCTCGGCGGCGATCTTCACCGGGAGATCGGTGGCGTCGAAGCGAGTGATGCAGCTGATGCCGGAGACGCCGGCGGTGAGGTTCTGCCAGAACTCGTGGGCCGTCAGGCCGATGGGCGTGATGGCGCCCACGCCGGTCACCAGTGCTCGGGTCACGCGTTTCTCCGCAGGGTTAGTTGGCCTCCCGGAAGATGAGGCACGAGTTGTGGCCACCAAGGCCGACCGAGGTTGTCATCGAGACGCGAACCCGCTGGTTGCGTGCCACGTTCGGCACGTAGTCGAGGTCGCACTCGGGGTCGGGAGTCGTGTAGTTGATCGTGGGCGGAACCTTCTGGTCGCGAATTGCGAGCACGCAGGCCAACGCCTCGACAGAGCCGGACGCTCCCATGCAGTGGCCGGTGATCGGCTTCACGGAGCTGATGGCGGCGTCGTATGCGGCCTTGCCCATGATGTCCTTGAAGACCATCGTCTCGACACGGTCATTGAGCGGCGTGGCGCTGCCGTGGGGGTTGATGTAGTCGATTTCGGAGGGCGCGATGCCGGCCTTGCGGATCGCCGTCTTCATGGCCCGCTTGAGGCCGCGGCCCGTTTCGTGAAGGGCGATCATGTCATACGCGTCGTTGGATGCGCCGTAGCCGATGATCTCGCAGTAGATCTTCGCGCCCCGCGCCTTCGCGTGGTCGTAGTCCTCGACGATCATCGAGCACGCGCCCTCGCCGGCGATGAAGCCGTCGCGGTTCAAGTCGAATGGCTTGAGCGCCTTCTCCGGGTGTTCGTTGTCTCCCGCCAGGGCTCGCATCGAGCACCAGGTGGCGTGGTAAAGGGGCAGGAGCACCGCTTCCGAGCTACCGCTGATGATCGCGACGGCATCGCCCCGGCGGACCGTCTCAAACGCTTCGCCAATCGTAGCGCCGCCGGTGGCGCAGGCGGCGACGATCGCCATGTTTGGCCCGCGGGCGCCCGTGGCAATCGCGATGTGGCCGCTCGCTGCGTCGGGGATGAAGCAATCGTGTAGGAGCGCTTTGCTTTCGTCCCGTCCCCGCTCGGAACTTCCACTTGCAGAAACTGGCCGGGTAGGAAGTCGAAAGGCAGCCGGTCGGCGCCGGGCGGCACCATCCTGAACGTCTTTACCGTGGGTGTTTCGGTGAAGATCTGCGC
>JAKALX010000007.1 GCA_021823905.1 Chloroflexota bacterium
CTGAAGAGGAAGAGTTGCGCCCGGCTGGCGTTCTTCACCATCGGCGTGAGCTCCTCGCCCGGGTGGACGTCGCCGGCGAACCGCTGGGCGCTCATCGGGCAATGCTCTTTCCGCGCGCGCGGGCCACAAGCTCGCCGCGCTGGTTGGTGAACGTCGTCTCGGTCGTCTGCAAAACGAAGGGCCCTGAGCTCCCCGCCTTCTCTTCGAGGTCCTTGAGCCGGGTTGTCGAGGTGATGGTGTCCCCGGCGAGAACCGGGACGAGGAAGTCCCACTCCTCGCCGCCGAACATGACCCGCTTCACGCGCAGGTTCACACGGCGACCGTCGCCGCGGTAGAGGCCGTCCCCTCGCAGCTGGTCGACCGGCCGGAAGGGCGCCAGCGCCCAGGCGAGGAATGTCGGCGGCACCAGCGTCGTCTCGTAGCCGGCCGCTCGCGCCGCGTCGGCGTCGAAATAGAGCGGATTGAGATCACCCGCCGCGTAAGCGAATCGCTGCGCCTCTTTCGCGGTGATCGTGGCGCTAAGCGGCTCGCTCAGCGCCTCTCCGACCAATGCCCGTGCCTCGTCGGTGATAAGAGACTCGTATTCGACCATGGCGAACCTCTCTGCCTTGCCAATCCAACGATCGGCTACCGGCGCCCGCCATTATCGGCCAGCGTGTCAACGAGCGCGCGGGCGGTTCCCAGACAACGAGCGCCGTGCTCAGTGGGCACGGCGCTCGTGATGGGTCTGGCGGTTGCGTTGGATCCCTATCGCTTGCCGATCGGCACGTAGGACTTCTTCCGGTCGCCGGTGTAGACCTGCCGCGGGCGGGCGATCTTCTGTTCGGAATCGACGATCATCTCGCGCCACTGCGCCACCCAGCCCGCCGTGCGCGGGATGGCGAACAGCACCGGGAACATCTCCACCGGGAAGCCGAGCGCCTGGTAGATGATCCCCGAGTAGAAGTCCACGTTCGGGTAGAGCTTGCGCTGGATGAAATAGTCGTCCTCGAGCGCGATCCGCTCGAGCTCGAGGGCGATGTCGAGGAGCGGGTTACGGCCCGTGATCTCGAACACCTGGTCGGCCGTGCGCTTGATGATCTTGGCCCGCGGGTCGTAGTTCTTGTAGACGCGATGGCCGAAGCCCATGAGGCGGCCGCCCTCGCCGGACTTCACGCTCTTGACGAACGCCGGCACGTTCTTCTTGTCGCCGATCGACATGAGCATGCGGAGGACCGCTTCGTTGGCGCCGCCGTGGAGCGGCCCATAGAGCGCCGCGGCGGCGGCGGCGGTCGCCGAGAACGGGTCGGGCCGCGAGCTGCCAACTGCGCGCATCGCGTTCGCGCTGCAATTCTGCTCATGGTCGGCGTGAAGGATGAAGAGGATGTCGATCGCCCGTTCGAGAACCGGGTTGGCGGCATACTTCGCTTCCGACATCTTCCAGAGCATGCTCGTGAAGTTCGCCGGGTAGGAAAGGTCGTTGTCCGGATAGACCAGCGGCAGCCCGTGCAGCTGGCGGTAGGCGAACGCCGCCAGCGTCGGCATCTTGGCAATCAGGCGCACGGTCTGAATCTCACGCGACCGCGCGTCGTCCACGTTTGCCGCGTCGGGATAGAACGTTGAAAGAGCAGCGACGGTACTGATCAACATCCCCATCGGGTGCGCGTCGTAGCGGAAGCCGTCCATGAACTTGCGGATGTTTTCGTGGACGAAGGTGTGGTAGGTGATGTTGTGCGTCCACTCCGCGAGCTCGGCGGCGTTCGGCAGATGGCCGTAGATGATGAGGAACGCCGTCTCGAGGTAGGTCGATTTCTCGGCGAGCTCCTCGATCGGGTAGCCCCGGTATTCAAGGATCCCGACGTCGCCGTCGATGAACGTGATCGCACTGCGGCACGACGCGGTGTTGGTGAATGCGGGGTCGTACACCATCAGGCCGAAATCGTCGGCCGACGACTTCAACTGCCGAAACCCCATGGCGGGGATGGTCCCATCGGAGATGGGCACCTCGATCGTCTTGCCCGTGCGGTTGTCTGTCACCGTCAGTGTTTCTGGCACTGCCCTGGGCCTCCCTGCTCAGTCCTAAATATGGGTGCTGTCCTGCACCCGGAACCTTTCGGGATTGAGACTAATCGCAGCAGCCGAGCGGGCAAGTGGGCACGGGCTATCGATGCCTCTCGTCCGATAGGTCGCGGCTGGGGCAGGAACGCGAGAATCGCAGATCAGGGACGAACGTCCCCCAGAATCGGGACGATTGCACAGCGACAACGGAGGGCCGACCTGCACAGGGACACACGACCTTCCCGCCGGTCTACGCCTCCGGCCGCAACCCGAACGAGTGGATGAGCCGGCCGAAGCCCATATAGCTGACGACCGCCCAGCCGAGCTCCACGACCTGCTCTTCGTTGTAGAACTGCAGCAGCTCGTCAAACAGCTCGCGATCGACGTTCGCGTGATCGACGAAGAGCCGCTCGGTGTAGTGAAGCGCTGCTTTCTCGGCCGGGCTGAAGTCGGCGTCGCCCCAGGCGCGGACCTTCGCCACGGTGCTCTCGTCGAGCGTGTCGCCTTCCCCTGACAGGGGAATACGGGCGGCCTGTCAGAACTCGCAGGCGTTCAACTGCGCCACTCGCAGGCGCACGATCTCCTTCAAACGCGCCGGGAGCGAGAGATCCCGGATGAGGGGCACGTACCAGCGGTACCAGCTCTCGAGCAGCGTGCTGTTGTGCCCGAAGACGCGCGTCAGGGCATCCGTGCGCGGGCGCAGCTTCTCGGAGAGCTCGTCGTCGCGAGCGAAACGCAGGCGCGGGCCCATCTCGTTGTCCACGGCGGCAGTATAGACCAGTGGCCCGAGTTGCGGTCCGAGGCGGCTCCCGCTCACTCAGCCGCGCGAATGGAGCCGCAGCCCCGGCGCCTGGAACGGCACCAGCTCGGTCAGGACGCCGTGCACTTCCTTCGGATAGAAGAATGCCGCGCCCGCCTTCGGACCGAGATCGACGCGGCGCAAGCCTTCGCCACTGAGCCGGTTCGCCTCGCCCTCAACGTCGTCGACCGCGTAGCCGATGTGGTGCAGGCCCGGTCCGCGCTTGGCCAGGAACTTCGCCGCGCCGCTGCTGTCGTCCTGGGGGACGATGATCTCGATGACCGTCTCGCCCTCGCCGACCTGGAGGAAGTAGTTCAATGTGCGCTCCGGCGCGAAGTACGAGCCCTTCTCACCCGCTCCCTTCCAGTCGGAGACCGGGAAGCCCATCTTCACGAGCAGCACGTCGCGGGCCTCCTGCCACGAAGGCGAAACGAGCCCGATGTGGTCTATCCGGCGAATCATGCGGCACCTCGGCGGGGGTTTGGCGGAGCGTAAGAGACCGGCGCCCCGCCGTCGAGCCCGTTCACAGCGGCACCGGAAACGGATAGGCTCAGCAGCGACCTTCGAGGAGGGAACCAACATGGCCACCGCACTGCCGGCACGCGCTCACGTCATCGCAGGCGGTTTTCCGCCGGGGCAGCCCGCCGGGCACGACCACGACTACGCCCGTCTTCGCCTGCTCGGGTTCCTCGCCGAACAGGACATCCCGGCGTCAACGTCCAACGACTACGTGGACATCGAACGCTGGCTGCCGATCAGCAGACTGCTGATCACCTACGTCGCCGGCCCCTATCCCGGGCCGGACCAGGATCGCGCCATCCGCTCCTGGATCGCGGACGGAGGGAAATGGCTCGCGCTGCACGGGACAACCGGCGGTCGCGCCGTTCGTGTTGAAGGCGCCGACCGGCGGCGCGCGATGGCACGCCTTGAGCACCATGAAACCCTCGGCGGGTTCTTCCTGAGCCATCCGCCGGTGCGAAAGTTCGAAGTGCGGGTGCACAGCTCGAACGATCGGCTCACCGACGGCATGCCGGAGACGTTCGTTACGATCGACGAGCCCTACATGGTCGAGATGAGCGATCCGTCGTCGCAGGTGCTGCTCACCGCCGAGCTCGGACCTGACAACTCGCCGAAGGGATTCGGCTTCCAATACGAAAAAGACACGGCGCTGCTACCCGACGGCAAGACGCGGGTGATGGGCTACACGCGGAAGATGGGCGAGGGCGGGGTGACCTACGTCGCCCTCGGCCACGCCCACACCCCGGCGACCAACAGCCAGCCCTTCGTGGACGCCAGCGTCGATCCCGAGGGCAAGACGCCGCCGGTCCTGCGCACGAGCTGGGAGGCCGAAGCGTACGCCAGGCTGCTTCGCAACTCCATCGAGTGGGGCATGGGAGGGTAGCTCCGGCGACGCCGGTCTCGCTCAGCGGCCGCCGCGCAGGCGCGGGTCGAGCACGTCGCGAAGCGTGTCGCCAAAGAAGTTGAATCCCAGCACGGTCAGGCTGATAGCGATCCCCGGGAAGAGCGCCGCCCAGACGTTGATCGGGAAGCTGTTGCGCGAGGTGCTGATGTCGACACCCCACGACGGGTTGGGCGGTGGGATGCCCAGGCCCAGGAACGACAGCGCCGACTCCGCGAGGATGGCCGCTCCGAGGAGCGTCGTGACAATCACAATCGCGACCGGGACCACGTTTGGGATGACGTGGCGGGCGACAATTCGAATGTCGGAGGCGCCCACTGAACGGGCAGCTTCCACGTAGAGCTGGTTCTTCTGCGCTAACGCCGCCCCGCGGATGACGCGCGTCGTGCTCGGGATGATGCCGATGGCGATGACGATGATCACGTTGCGCATCGACGGCCCGAGCGTCCGCACGATGATCAGCAGCAGGATCAATTGCGGGAACGCGATGGCCGCGTCCACGAACCGCTGGATGACGGTGTCGATCCAGCCACCGAAGTAGCCAGACGCGGACCCAACCACGAGGCCCGTCAGGACGCCGATCAGCACCGAGAGCACCCCGACCTGAAACGAGATACGGGCGCCATAGATCACCCGGCTGTAGATGTCCTGTCCGAACCGGTCGGTGCCGAACCAGTTGTGGGCCGACGGCCCCTGGCTTGGCACGCCCGCGTACTGGTTGATCCCATAGCGCGCGAGGAGCGGCGCGAACACGGCGACCAGGAGCATCAGGAGGATGACGCCCGCTCCGACCGCCCCGAGCGGGTTCGCCCGGAGCGTGTGCAGCGCCGTCACGAGCCGGCCCGGCCGGGCGTACAGCTCGAACCTCGGCGCGCCGGACAGTGGGACGCGCCTGGCCTCAGACATCGGCGGACCCCGGTTGCAGCGGCAGCGGTGAAGCGGTCGGGAGTGCCATCAGGAGTACCGGATCCTGGGGTCGAGAAAGACGTAGAGGAGATCGACGGCAAGGGTCGAGAGCACCGCGGTCGCGGCCGTGAACATGACGACGGACTGCGCCACCGCGAAGTCCTTCTGGAGGATGGCCGCGAATATGAACTGGCCAAGCCCGCGCAGGTTGAAGATCTGCTCGATGATCACTGAGCCGCCAAGCAGGCCGCTCATTTGAAGGCCGAGGACCGTGACTACCGGCACGAGCGAATTTCGCAGCGCGTGGCGGACCACCACCACGCGCTCGTTCAGCCCCTTGGCACGCGCCGTGCGCACGTAGTCCGCGCGGAGCACTTCGAGCATCTGGGAGCGTGTCAGCCGCATGATCGACGCCATCGAACCCAGGGCCAGCACCAGCGAGGGAGGTCCCAGTTGGCGGATGTTCGCCCATGGCTCCGAGAAGATGCTCGTCGTCTCGTTCAACGGGGGCGCGTAGCCCCAGTTCTGCGCCGGGATCATCAATACCAGGGTCGCCACCCAGAAGGCGGGAACCGACAGCCCGAACACGGCGAAGACGCGCACGGCGTAGTCGGGCGCGGAGTTGCGTCTCACGGCGGAGATGATGCCGAAGGGAATGCCGACAAGGATCGTCCAGCCAAGCGTCATGAGCATCAGTTGGAACGACACCGGGAGGCGCGCCTTGAACTCATGGATGACTTCGGTCCCGGTGACGCCGGAGTGGCCGAAATCGAGCACGGCCATGTGCTTCAGCCAGAGGGCGTACTGCACGTAGTAGGGGTCATCCAGATTGAGGTCTTTGTGGACCTGCGCGATCCGCTCCGGAGTCGCGCTCATCCCCTGCTGAAGGATCACGGGATCGCCCCCGGCGACTCGCAGCAGGAGGAAGACAGCAACCGACACCACCCACAGGATGAGGGCGGCAAGCGCGAACCTCCGGACGACGTAGCGAGTCATCGTTTTTCACCGGGCAAGGGCGAGCGGAGGTCCACCCCTCGCCCGCACGTGTCCAACTTCTATTTGTTGATCCAGACGTTCTTGTTCATCGCGTACTGGATGTTGGTCGCCTGACCGGCCGGGTAGTTCATGATGTGCGGACGGATGACGTACTCGTTCCGGATGCCGAAGAAATTGAAGAAGGCCGGGTCCTTCTTGTAGACGAGGCGCTGGACATCCTGGTAGGCCATTGCCCGCGCCTTCGCGTCGATCGTGGCCGCGGCCTTGTCGAGCGCGGCGTCCACCTCGCGGTCCGAGAAGCCGGTGTCGAACCTGTTGTTGCCGGTGATTCCGCCGGTTCGATACCAGGTGACGGCAAGGTCGGGCGTCACATACTGCTGGTTGAGCGAAAGGCTGGCCGTCAGGGTTGAACCGAGGTATTGCCCGTACCACGTGCCCGCGTCGAGCGGCTCCGCTTTGGCCGTGACCCCCGCGGCCTGCATCTGGCGGACGAAGATGGTCACGTAGTCCGCCACGTTGCTGGAAGTCGGGTGCTGGAACTTGAACTCGGTGACGCCCGCCTGCTGGAACAGCGCTTTCGCACCCGCCACGTCGAACGGTTGCAGTTTCGCCAGCTCGTCTTTCGGGAGCGCTTCGCTCTTGAACGCGTACGTGATCGGGCCGATCGGCTCGCCGACGCCGTGGCCGATGATGTCGATGTACTCCTGGCGGTTGGTGGCCATGTTGACGGCGCGTCGCACACGGCCGTCGTCCCACGGCTTTTGCTTCATGTTCATCCAGAACGAGTTGTAGCTGAGACCAGGATCCGAGTAGCGGATGAGACCCTTTTCGGCGCTCACCAGTTGCGCTGCTTCGTCGGCGTTCTGGGGCGCGTAGGAATCGGTCTGGCCCGCCTGGAATGCCGAACGCCAGGTGACCAGGTCGGAGAACTGTTTCACCACCATGGCGCCAAGGTAGGGCTTGCCCGTGTCCCAGTAGTTGGGATTGGGCTCCATGCGCTCGATTTGGCCCTCGGTCAGCTCCTTTATCACATAGGCGCCTCCACCGACGGCGTCCGCCTTCATCATGTCCGCCCCCTTCGCGATCCACTCCCTCGGCACGATCGGGCAGTAGAGATTGTGGCTGATCACGTTCTCGGTGAAGGCGTACGGCTTCTTGGTCACGAGGCGGAACGTCTGCTTGTCGGGCGCGTCCCACTTGTCGAAATACTGGCTGAACGGCGCGTACGCGTTTGTGCCGTTCGCTTTGGTGGCGATGTAGTCGAAGCTCGCCTTGACGTCGTCCGCGTCGAGCGGGCGCTCCGGGATGCCGTACTTGTTCGGGGCGATCTTCGCGTCGGCGCGGAGATTGAACGTCCAGGTGACCTGGTCCACCTGGGCCTGGTGTTTCGTCGCCAGGTCATAGAGGTAGCCGGTCTCGGGGTTGAGCAGGCTGTTCACGAAGAGGTAGTTGTAAGCCAGGGCGATGGGGAACACGCCGTTGTAGTTGCTGCTGAACGGGGCGACCCCGGCAATCGTTCCCGTGGCCCCGGAGTTCCAGATCCCGCCCTTCTTGGGGGTCAGCGTCGCCACGGCCGTCGGCCGGGGGGTCGAGGTGGCGTCGGCCGCTATTTTCCCGCTGCTGCCTCCCCCGCAGCCAACGACGCCAAGACCAGCAGCACCTGCCCCGGCGGCCAGAACACCCCCCATGAAGCCCCGGCGGCTGACCCTGCCGTTGGCCCTGCGCAGCCAGTAGTTATCGTGCATGTTGACCCGGTCCCCTCTCTCATCTGAGGCATGTGTCCGTCCGTTCTGCGGAGGAGCGCGGCAATGGAGATGGAACGGGCTAATCGCGGGCCGCGCGTGACCCTTTCGCCGCAACGAACGTGGCCGCGGGTACGCTGATACGCTCAATCGCTTCTGGCTATGATTCAGATCATGACCGAGGGAATCCCGGCCTCGCAGCAGGGGGCATTCGTCGCCGTCGCCGCCTCTCGCGTACGCTGATCGTTACAAGGAGTGCAGCATTGGCCGACCAGAACGAGTTCAATCGCAAGATCATCGAGGAGTTCCGGGCAAACGGGGGCGAGACCTTCGGTCCGTTCAAAGGGCGGCCGCTCCTGCTCCTGACCACCACCGGAGCAAAGAGCGGCGAACCCCGGACTACCCCGCTCGTCTACAGCAGAGACGGGAAGCGGATCGTCGTGATCGCTTCGATGGGCGGGGCGCCGAAGCACCCCGCATGGTTCCTCAACCTTCGGGCCAACCCCGAGGTTACCGTCGAGCTCGGAACCGAGAAGTTCCGGGCGCGAGCGTCCAGCGCCGGTGCGGAGGAACGGGATCGACTCTACGCGCAACAGGCTGCTGAAATGCCCGCGTTCAACGAGTACCAGCAGAAGACAACGCGGCGCATCCCGGTCGTCGTCCTCGAGCGGCTCGTCTGACCGGTCGCACTACCAACAGTCCCGGGCGCCCCGACCCGCAGGACTCCGGGGCGCTCAACGGCCGGCGTCAGCGAGCGCTTCCGTGACCCCGCAGGCCCGCGAGGCGGCGCTCGGTCCGTTTCGTTTGTCCGTGCCAGGTCTGGGGCTGCGGGCTTGTCACCGCGGCTGCGGCACTCGGCCTTGCCGTGCCGGCGACCAGGTCAGCGTCGAAGATTGGCCCGGCCGCACCGCAGAGGTCCACACCCACCGCCAGGCGCTCGGCTGCATCGTTGAGGTGCCGCTCCGCGAGGAACTCACGAACGAGGTCCTTCTTCGCCGGGGCCGTCGTGCCTCCAGCGACCGGGAGCCGCAGGTCGCGCACGCCTTCAAGGAAGAGCGCGCCGAGGATCGGCCCCTGGTTGGTCGTCGCGAACACCGCCGTGGCCGCCTCCGCCATCGCCGAAAGCCGCCGCGAAAGATCGGCGGGCGACAGGTAGAGATCCTGCGCGGGCCGCTTGCCTCGTTCGCCCACTGCGACGGTGCCGTTCCGTGAGACGCGAACGAAGCCGGTCACGTCGCTATCCAGGGCCACCTCGATTTCGCCTGGCCGGACACCGACATTGGCGGCCGAAAGCCCACGGTCCTTCAGGAAGCTCAGGTTCAGCAGGCTCGACTGGTTGTCCACCGTCCATCGGTAGGGCGCGTCGGTCGTAACTCGCGAGGCCAGGACGACCGCGACCGTCATGTAGTTGAAATGGCCGAATGCGAGCCGGTCGAGCATTCCTTCGACGTTGTGCTCCGCCTGCTGCCGCAGCCCTCGCTCCTTTCCGAGGAGCGAATTGAGATCCGCGCGGGTGCGCCCGTGGGACAGACCTCCCGCCGCGCGGCGGTAGATCGTCCCCCTGGACTCGACCAGCACAGGCGGTGCGGCCGACGCCTCGACAGCCATCAAGCCGACCGCTTTGCCATCGACCTGGACGACTCTCGCCCTGGCCAGATGCCGTCCCACGGGCCCAAGATCGTCCGCGGCGCCAAGCATCCCGGACTCCGAGACGGCAGCGCCGGTGATGGCGGTGGCGCGGCCGGAGCCGTCCGTCGCCATGCCGATCACCACGAGGCCGCCGTCCGTGTTCGCCAACGAGCACGCCGCAACCGCGGCCTCATCCCTGGACCACGCCGTGAGGACGGCAAGCCGTCCGGGGTCAGGCGCCGTGCCAACAAGGGCCGCGAGATCGGCGGCCGTTATCTCCTCGATAGCTTTCTTGGTGATGCTCATATCTCGTGCCTCCCGTTGAGAGCGGGGTGTCCCCACCTCAAGATCCGTTCGTTGCGGATATCTGGTTTGCCTTCCGCGGCCCAATCGCTGCTCCGCATCTCGCCAGCCTTGATAGCGTCCACCAGGTCGCGTTCGGACCGAACGTGATCCGGAAAGACCGTAAAGGTCGCGCCCACCTCGAAGTATCGGTGCGTGTCACTGCCACCCGTTGTGGGCAGCTCGCGCCCGCGAGCAACCGTGCCTGCGAATGCTCGTTCGACGTCGCCGGCGATGCCGTTGTGCACCTCGACCGCGTCCACAAAGTCGAACACCCCGAGGTCGAGCGCCTGTTCCACCATCTCGAGTGCCTGGCCGTGGCCGAAGTCGGTGTTCGGCGGCTTCTCTCGTTTCCGGAAGGGATGCGCGAGCACCATCGCGCCGCCTGCCTGATCGACGATCTTCCGGAGCTCGGCCACCGTCGGGAAGCGCTGGAAGCGGCGCGGCTCGCGCACCCCGAAGACGAGGACGTGGCCGTAGTCGGACGTGTCAACCTCCATGCCGCCGAGGACGAGGAAGTTGTGCCGGTCCGCGAGTTGCTCGACCCGCTTCTGCGCCCAGGTCTGGTTGTGCTCGGTGACGCAGAGGCCGTCGAGTCCGAACGCCTTCGCCTGCTCGATGAGGACGTTCGGATCGGTATGGCTATCCCCCGAGCCCCAGCCCGTGTGGCAATGCATGTCGATGAGCAGGGCCAAGGTTTCGTCGTCCCCTCCCGTGTGCGGGCTACTCCAGATGCTGAATGAAGTCGCAGGCGTCGTCTGGCTCGGTCCGGTAGAAGCCGAGTTGGTTATGCCGAAGAGCGGCTCCCCCCGCGGTCAGGACCGCGGACTGCAACGACTCGATCGCGTTCGTCGGTGGCTCGGGCGTCTGCTGCCTGCAGTAGCCCCAGTCGCCGAATGCGGTTTCCGGAGGGAAGACGGTCACGAAGCTGGCACACTCGGCGCAACTACCGTGGACGTGCGAATCGTGCATGGCCGGCTGCCCTAGGCTCCCTTCCGCCGGACGCTGAACTGGCAAAAATCTCCGTCGATGATCGAGGCGTCCTGCGTCACTTCGACGTCGAAGCCGTTGGCGGTGAAGGCGCGCTCCGCCGCCGCCAGGCACCCCTCGCGGCACGGGAGCTGATCGGCCAGCGCGTCGCCGCACTGTTCCCGAAGGTTCTCGATCGTGTCGCAGAAGACCATCTTGTAGCCGAAGGCATTCTTCGTGTTCTCGGTGATGGGCAACGAGTAGATCGGCTGCGTGCTCAGGTAGGCGATCTCGATGAAGCGCTCGGGGATGAACGGGAACGCCATCTCGCCGGTCTTTGCCGCGGCCGCCAGGAGTGTCTCGTAGGCGCGGTCCCGGTACTGGTTGCCCAGCTCCAGCGAGCGGTCCATCCAGCGGCGGCCATAGTCGCGGAAGTGCTCCTCGGCGATCCGGCGCGCCTCCGCGGGCGCCTTCCCGGCAACCTTGGGCGCCAGTTCGGCGACCGTGTCGTGCGGATAAAATTCGTTCTTGATCCGATCGACCATCTCCTCGGCAAGGTCGAACGTGTAGTCTTTCGGCAGGACCACGCGCTGTCGTTCTCGCGTCGCGGTCATAGCTGTCCTCCCGTGGGCATCTCGACGGTGAGCGCGCCTTCCGGGCAGGCGTCCACGCAGCGGTTGCAGGCGCTGCACTTGTCGCGATAAACAACGACGAGCCGGTAGTTGCCGGGTTCGTGCTTGTCGGTCTCCTCCATGCGCACCATCTTCGTTTCGTGCACGCTGAAGACGGCCGTGGGGCAGATTTGCAGGCAACGCTTGCACGCGAACGGCGTCGTGCAGCGCTGCTGGTCGATCTTGATGCGGGGCGCGATCACGGGATACATGCGGTCACCACACCTTCGCCAGGCCAGGGATCTTCTTGCGATCGAGATAGGAGATCGCGTCGCGCGGGCAGGCGGTCTCGCAGAGGCCACAGCCGAAACATTCGAACTGGTCGATGTGCGCCTTCTCCATCGTCGCCTCGAACTTCAGGGCGTTGTAGTGGCAGCGACCGAGGCAGTCGCCACAGCCGTTGCACTTGTCCCAGTCGACGAAGCAGACGTACTCGCCTTTGACGAGCTGGGCATAGAGGCCGTAGTCGATGCGCTGGCGGATGGGGCCGCAGTCGGGGTAGTCGCAGTTGCAGAGGCCGCCGACGAAGTCGCCGCCCTCCTGCATGAGCATGTGCATCATGCCCTTCGTGTCCCAGTACTCGACCCATTCCTTGGCCTGCTTGGTCGAAAGGAACTCGACGCCGCCGCGGTAGCGCTCGGGCCATCGTTCCCACTTGAGCATCCCGGTGCCCAGCCCCATGCAGCTGTACTCGCTCAGGCTGCATTCCTCGCAGGCGCGTGTGCCCTTCCGGCAGATGCACATCATCGCGGCGACCGGCATGCCCATGTCGAGAACGTCCATTACCTCGTGCAGCGGGACGACCTGGGCGCCCGGGCGCATGAGCGCCCGCTTGTTCATTTCGGCGATGATGCCGTTGAACGTCTCCAGCTCGCCGTTCGCCTTCGCCTCGACGGCCCGTGCGAAGGCCGACCCCGCATTTTCGCTGGCGCCGGCGTTGGCGCTGTTGCCAAGCTGGGTCGTCGGGCCCTTGCCGGGCTCCCGCAACTTGTACATCCGGTTGCTGTAGTTCTTGGGATTCAGATACCAGGTGCCGCCTCCACCAAGGCTGTCACACATTCGGCACATCGACGATCTCCTCTCTGGGCCAGGGCTGCCCGGTCCCGGCCGCGACGCCTGTGGCGCCGCGGCGATCCTTTGGACATTTATACGCTGGCGTACCAGTGTCATTCATTCGTGCTACCATCCAGCGGTCGGATGCCAGCACCTATTCGCCAACGCAGTCGCAACAAATATCACGCGATGGGTTAGGCTCTCACTCTCGCCGCAACGGGCTCGCACGATCCGGTGCGGAAACCTCGCCGCTCCTCGTCCAGCTACGGACCGTTGGAGGCGGAGGCAGGCGTTTTGCCTGGCACCCCCGGCAGGATTCGAACCTGCGGCCGATCGCTTAGAAGGCGAACGCTCTAGTCCTCTGAGCTACGGGGGCGCACCTCGGCAATTGTAGCGCAGGGTCACCCCTGCCCCGAAGTCTGAAAGGCGGCCGCCGTTCAGTAGGCCGAGTTCTGCGAGAACAGCCGGGCGGGATTGCCCACCGTCATCTGCTGGATCGCCGCGTCGCTCACTCCGCGCTCCCGGAGCATGGGTACGATGTCGAGCGGAATATGCGTGTAATTCCACTGTGGCAGCACGGCGTCTGCGGCGCCGTTGGGCAGCATGTCGATGTGGCAGGACGCGTCGTGGGAAAGCGTGATCCGCTCGGCGTATCCCTTCTCCACCAGCTTCGCCACCATATCTGCGCGCTGCTCGTCCGTTCGCGGCCGCGGCAGCCCGATGCGGTCCATGCCGCAATAGCTGCCGTTCTGGATGATCTGCTCGAGATACGGGAGATCACCGGAGTCGTCGGAGTGGCCGATAACAGTCCGCCCGAGATCGACGCCCTCCTCCTTGAAGACCCGCTGCTGGTCGAGCCCCGTCTTGTTCGCCGCGAACGTGTGCGTGCAGATCGGCGCGCCGGTCGCCCGGTGGGCCTTCGCCGAGGCGCGCAGCACCCGTTCGTTCATCGCGTGCATGTCGGGTTCGGTCGCGCATTTGATCACCCCCGCGCGGACGCCGGTCTGTCCGATACCCACCGTGATGTCCCGGACGAAGAGGGCCGTCATCTCCTCGTCCGGCCGGTGGTGAAAGTAGAACGGAACCTGGTAGTAGAGGCCGGTCGCAACAATGATCTGCATGCCCGACTTCTCGGCGGCCTCGCGGATGAAGCGCGGATCCCGTCCGAGGTCGATCGGCGTGAGATCGACGATCGTCCTGACGCCGGCCGCGATGGCGTTCCTGAGCTTCCCGACGGCATTGGCCATCTGCGCCTCGCGGTCGAACAACTCCGGGTACTGCTGGTACATGGGCGGCCAGAGCACGAGGACGTGCTCGTGCATGAGCGTGAAGCCCAGGTTGGATGTATCAACGGGGCCGGTCGCCGACTGGATTGTTGCCATCGTTCGCTCCTCGGATTGGGTGCCGCAACTCTACGGGAGAACGCCCCCCGTGTCAGGCGTCACGGTCGATGGCTGCCGATCGTGCCTTCAGGCGCTGCCCGCGCTTGCCGATAGCTCTGGTGTCACCCAAACGACACCAGCCGGTAACGCCGAGCGGTGACGCGGAGGTCCGATGGTCGCCTGTCCGAAGTGCCTGGCGCGGTTCGCGTCGAGCCGCGAGGCCGAGCGCGAGTGGTTCGAAAGGCACCTGCGGAGGTCACATGACGCCAGGCGCCGGCGGGTAGATGCGGGCAGCCGCGGCGTCCGTGATGAGCCGCCGGCCTATACCTGGCATTTCCGCACCTAAGGGTATCCACCGATTGGACACCGGTCCGTTCCCTCTGATCATGGACAGCGCAAGGACAGGCCGATCCGGGGAGGTGTCTGATGACGGTGGTTTGCGCATGGTGCGGCCGAACACTGAAGTGGGGTGGCGATAGGGTGTCGCACGGGATCTGCGAGGGCTGCTCGCGCCGCTTCGAGGCCCGCGCACCGAAGGCGCGGCGCCAGCACCGCCTGAACCAACCCTGATCGCCGGTCAGCGCTTCGGGTGCGAGCGGAAGAACTCCCACATCACCGCGCTGGCGTTCACGGCGTCGCTGGCCTGGCCGACGCCACCCCGATTTGGGTCCCCGCCCGGCCAGACGTGGCCGACGCCATCGAGCACATAAAACGCCACGTCGCCGTTGGTGCACTTCCACGACCGCAGCTCGACACCAGCGGCTGGCGCGGAGACATCGGGCTCCGCCGGGCATCCGTTGTGGGTGACCCACTGAGCCACGGCGCCGGCCGAATCCTCATAGGGGACGTTCCAGTCGTCCGTGCCCTGGAAGGCAATAATCGGCACCCCCGCGCCCTGGCAATCCTGGAACACCGCGCCCGAAACCGGTGCGGCGGCCGCGATGATCGACGGCAGGTAGCATGCAAGCTGCGAGGCCATCTCCGCCCCGTTTGAATGTCCCGTCGCGTAGATCCGGCGGGCGTCGAGGCAGAGCGAATCGCTTAATTGCGAAACGAGCTGCGACACGAATCCAACGTCGTCGACGCCGTTGTCGTCGTACACGCCACTGATCGCCCAGCCCCGCGGGGAACCGCTTCCCTCCGGCGTAACGAGCACGAAGCCCTTCGCGTCGGCGAGGGGCACGAGCCCCGAATATGCCTCCTGTTGCTCGGCGGTCTGCGCGTAGCCGTGGAAGTTGAGGACCACGCTCGCCGCCCGGCGCGGGTCATAACCGGCCGGAACGTGGAGCAAATAGGTGCGAACTCCCTCTCCCCACTGAATCTCCCCCACCGTCTCGCCGCGTGCGAACGGCTTTCCGCATCCCGAGCTGCGCACTGGTGAGACGACGGGCGTTCGGCGCGCGGCGCGGGTTCGCGAGAGCGCCGGCGGGCGCCGAACAGCGGTGGCCGATCTGCTCGCGGCTGTTCCTGGCGCCACCGCCACCTCGGTGGAATCGCGGCGCAGGACCGTGAGATCGCCTTCCGCCGGTTCTTCCCGGCATCCGGCGAGCACGCTCGCAGCCACTATAAGGAACACGACCGCCGCGACGAGCACACGCATCGCTCCATAGTACGGGGCTCGACCGAGCCGCAATCACCCACCAGCGAAAAAGAACGAGCACGGACGCCTGGTGTGCGTGTACAATCGGCGCCGGTGGCGATTCCGGGACGGTAAGCGGAACATGCACGCAGCCCAGTTTGGCAGCCCGGTAAGCGGGCACGGCGTCGCTGCCCTCAGTCCGTGGCTACCTGCCTTCGCCGTCGCTCTCGCGACGTTCGCCACCAGCCTCGCCATGCTCGTGCTCGTGACGATCGACGCGCTGGCGCCGGCCCGCGCGCGCTCGCTCGCCGTCGACACAGGTGAAGCGGGCGGCAGCTCCTCCATCGCGGTTGAGGCCGCGCAGCCGTCGCTGGCCCCGCCGCGCTTCGCCGAACGCACACCGGGGAGCGTCGAGCTCGCGACCGACCCGCGCCTCCAGGCGGCCGTGGAGGCCGCCCTCGGGAGCGAGGTCTCGCATTACGGTGTCGTCGTCCGCCGTCTGAAAGACGGGCGGGGCGTCGCCATCAACCCCGGCCAGCAGTTCTACGCCGCCAGCACCTTCAAGCTGGCCGTGCTCTACCAGGTCGAGCTCCTCCACGATCAGGGCCTCGTTCACGACAGCGACACCATCGTTCTCAGCAAGGCCGACGCCGCCGAGGATCTCGGCACCATCCGTGACGTCCCAACCGGGCCCGACGGCAGCATCACGATCGCCGATGCCTTGCACGCGATGATCACGATCTCCGACAACGCAACCGCGGTAGCGCTGCTGCACCTCGTGGGTGCATCGAACGTCGACACGACGCTTTCGAGGCTCGGTCTGCAACACACCTCCGTCAACACAACCGACCTGCCTACCGACGCGGCCGACATGGCCCTCCTGATGGAAGCGATTGTGGACGGAAACGGCGTGAGCGACCGCGCCCGGCAAGAGATGCGCGATCTGCTCGCCGCCCAGGAGACGAGAACCGGCATCCCGGCGGGCCTGCCGGCGAACGTCCCGGTCGGCAACAAGACGGGTACCTGGAAAGGCGCCACCCACGACGTCGCGTTCGTTGACGCGCCCGGCGGGATGTATGTCATCGCGGTACTTTCCGACGGAGACTGGTCGTGGGCGCCGATCGCGCGCGTGAGCAAGGCCGTCTACGAGACCCTGGCCTCCGAATAGGGACTACGGCACGATGACCGCCGCGCGCTGGACAGCGCCGCTCCCGATCCGGGCGAGCGCGAGGTTCGCTTCCGCCAGCGGGTGAGGCTCGGCCACGGTTCGAATCGGAATCGCCGCCGCCAACTCCAGGAACTCGGTTGCGTCCCGGCGCGTGAAGTTGGCGACGCTACGAAGCGACCGCTCGCGCCAGAGCAGGTCGTACGAGAATTCCGGGATCCGATCGAGGTGAATCGCGTTGATCGCCACCGTCGCGCCCGGCCGGATCGCGCGCAGGGCCGCGATCACCACGTCGCCCACCGGCGCGAATGTGACCGCGGCGTCGAGCTCCGCCGGAATGTCCTGGTCATATCCTCCCGCCCAGGCGGCGCCGAATTCACGCGCCCGAGCCTGCTCCGCGGGAGATCGCGTGGCGACAAAGACCTCGCAGCCGCGATGGACAGCAACCTGGAGAGCGAGCAACGCCGAAGCGCCAAACCCGAACAGTCCGAGCCTGCCGCCGGGTTCGATACCGGACACGGCGAGCGCCCGGTAGCCGATGACTCCGCCACACAGGAGCGGCGCGACCGAGACGTCGTCGAAGCCCTCGGGCAAGCGCAGAGCGAACCGCGCGTCCACGGCGATCTGATCCGCGAACCCACCGTCGCGGTCCCAGCCGGTGAACCGCGCCCCGGCGCAGAGGTTTTCGCGGCCCTCGAGGCAGCGGGCGCAGGCGCCGCAGGCCCATCCGAGCCAGGCGGCGCCGGCGCGGTCGCCGATGCTCCAGCCGGTCACGCCAGCGCCGATCGCCGCCACGCGTCCCGCAACCTGATGCCCGGGAACGATCGGCAGCCGCTTCGCCGGGAGATCGCCGGCAGCGATTTGGAGGTCGGTGCGGCAGGCGGCGCAGGCCCGAACGTCCAGCACGAGCTCGCCCGGGCCGGGATGCAAGTCGGGGCGTGTTTCGAGAATGAGTGGCCCGGAACCCACCGGGCCCGGACGACGGATCACGGCAGCGCGCATGCCGGCTCCTACACCGCGTATCGCGTCAGGATAAGGGGGAACGGCGACCTGGCGAGCATCTCCAGCGCCGTGCTCCCGGCCAGGAGATGGTGCATCGCACTGTAGCCATGGGTCGACAGCGCGAGCGCGTCAGCCCCCGTCCGGCAGGCATGGAACAGGATGTCCTGTGCGACATGACCGGAGCACGGAACCACCGGGACCTGGGAGCGCGCATGCAAACGCTCTGGAAGGAGATCCCGAATCGTCTCGAGCTGGCGCGTCGTTGCCACCACCTCGCCCGCGGGATTCGGCCGCCCGGAGCGAAGCTCGCAGACATGGAGAAGCGTCACGTCGGCGTCAACCAGCGACAGGACGGACCCGAGCGCAATGACCACGATGTTCGAGGCCGCCGACCCGTCGCTCGTAATCACCAGCCGATAGGGCGCCGCGCCTGTGCGTGGCGGCAGCACATCGGGACCGGTGAGCATCAACGGCAGCGAGGCGGCGGCGAGCACTCCCAGCGCGACACTCCCGAGCAACGCGTGCCGGATGGCCCCGGCGCCGCGAGAGTGCATGGCGATCAGGAGCGCGTCGTGCTCCTGCGCCGCGGCAAGCACACCTTCAGCCAGGCTCTGCTCATGAGCGAGCAGTCGGACCTCGGCGTCGCCAGCCAGGCCGCGGCTCTCCAGCTGCGCGGCGAGCGGCCCTTCCCACCGCGCGCGGAGGTTGCGGATGGCGGGCTCCCGTTCATCAGCGGGGATGTTCGCAAGCTCGGCATCTGGATCGA
The DNA here is from genome assembly GCA_021823905.1 of Chloroflexota bacterium. Taxonomy (GTDB): domain Bacteria; phylum Chloroflexota; class Dehalococcoidia; order Tepidiformales; family Tepidiformaceae; genus JAKALX01. Next base: position 18,459 of record JAKALX010000007.1, read on the forward strand.
TGATCCGCACCAGGACGAGCCTGCCGTCGAGGGCCGCCGCCAGCCGAGCCGCGTGGGGCAGTACGCGCAGCGAGGCGTCGGAACCGTCGTTCGTCACGAGGATGCACGCCTGCATGGCTCACCTCCCCGGCTGCGCGACGGCGCCCGGCTGACGGCCGGCGCTGGGGCCCGCCCGGTCCGGGTCGGCGCGCCGGGCGGGTTCAGCGCGACGCGTCGCGCGACTTTGATCCTACGACCGCCTGCAAGCGGCGCGCAGGCCCATTGGGGTCAGGCCCCCGGACCGTTGCGTCCTCACTTCCCCGACGAGCCTCTTCGCTACCGCGAGTGGCGCGGTTGCCTCTGTTCGCCGGCAGGCAGCCGTCCGAGCCGATAATGGCCGGCGTTTATCCAGAACGAGTTCCCGGCCGTCGGATCCAGCAGGCGCGCCATGATTCTCGGGTGCGCCGCCTGGAGCTCCGCGGTCCCGCGGTCCGTGGTCACGACGGCCGGCAGGCCCGCGACTGTCCGGTAGTTGACCACCTGGTAGAGCTTTTCGACGGCCCACTCGGTGCTCGCCTGCGCCCCGAAGTCATCGAGGATGAGAACGCCGGCATTCCGGATGTGGTCGAACAGCTCGTCGTAGCCCGTGTCCTTGCCCGGCGCGAAGGAAGCACGCAGGTGGTCGAGCAGATCGGGAACGACGGCAAAGAACACGCTTCGGCCGCTCGCGAGGCAGCGGTTCGCGATGGCGGCGGCGAGGTGCGTCTTGCCGCAGCCGTTGTTCCCCATCAGCAGCAACCAGCCGCGCGGGTCTTCCGCGAAGTGCTGCGCCGCCCGCAGCGCCCCCTGGAGAGACTCGCGCTCCTCCGGTGCGGTCCGCGCGGGCCGCACGTCGAAGTTCCGGAACTGGTGCTCGGCCAGCCGCTCGCGCGTCATCCCCCCAACCTGCTCGTAGCCAGGCTGGCTCGGCGGCTCGAGCGAGACCACCCGCGACAGCCGGCTGTTCGAAAGCCGCGTCACCAGCCGGTCGTCGAGCTGACGCAGCAACGACGCCGTGAACACCGTGGGCAGCTCGGCGTTGTAGCGATGGTTCACGATCTGGAAAAGCTTCTCCCGCGCCCAGGGTGTCCCGGCCGCCCCGTCCATCTCGTCAAGCGCCAGGAATGGATGGCTGCGCACCTGCTCGAACATCTGGTGATAGCCGAGCTCGTCCTCCTGCGGCTCCTGGCTCGCGCGCAGGTGGTCGAGAAGGTCGGGAACCACCATGAAGAGCGCCGGCTTGCCCTGCCCGATGCGCTCGTTCGCGATCGCCGCCGCCAGGTGTGTCTTGCCGCTGCCCGACGGTCCAGTCAGGACAAGCCAGCCCGTGGGTTCGCCGGCGTATGAGCGCGCCACTCCCAGCGCCTCGTCAAAGGCGCTGCCGCGATCGTTTCGGGCGAGTCCCTCGAACGTGAACCGCGTGAGCTGCCCGAGGTTGCTCAGCCGCTCGAGCCGGTCACGCCGGACCTCGGCGGCTTCCGCCAGGATGCACTCGCACGGCTCGGCCCGGCCAAAGAGCGGATCGTCCACCGGGCGCTGCCGCCGCACGAACCCGGCTCCCCCGCAAACGGCACACGCGGCCTCTGCAACGGTCTCAACGGAAGCGGACGACGTGCTCGAATCCTCCGAGATAGCGTTGCCTGTCGTCTTCGAGAGGATCTCGTCCAGCCGTTTCATGCTCGCGGCCCTCCTCGGCCCAGCGTTGCAGGATGCGTTCGATGTAGCGCCAGTTACGCGTGTTCAGCTCGGCCGCCTCGCGGAATGCGTCCTCAACCCAATCCGCCGGGTACCGCTCCTCCGCCTCGATCAGACGGTCGCCGACCATCGGCGTGATCGTCCCGATGTGCTCCTCGTAGAGCCGGAAGATGTTCGGACGTTCGTCCGGCGAGCGATCGCGGACGACGACCGCCGCCGGGCGCAGTTCCACCTGGCCCGACCGTGCGCGCGCAATCGTCCGTCGCGAACTCGGGTTGTTCACGAAGAAGAGCTGTTCCTCGCCCGCCTCGCCCATCACGGTGACGGAGACGAGGGCCCGGCTGGCAAGGCAGGCCGCGAGCCCGGCTGTCAGGCCCTCGCGGCCGTTGGCGAGGCGCTCGAACGATCGCGCCGCGCCGGGAAACGCCCAGATCTCTGCCTCGCTCGCGAACCGCTCGTCGCCGCGCCGGTCCTGGGTGATGCGGGAGACCCAGAGGAACGCCAGGAGCTGCTCCGGCCGGTCCATCTCCGGCAGCACCGCCGCAAAGAAGAGGTTGGGAAGGGTCGTCGCTTTCGCGATGCCGGCGAAGCCATTGAAGTCCTCGCTCATTCCTCGCCGTCCGAGCGGAGGATCCAGTCCTCGAACTTGGCGAAGCGATCGCGAAACCGCAGCTCCACCGACCCGGTTGGCCCATTCCGGTGCTTCGCCACGTGCACCTGGGCCACTCCCTTGGGGTAGGCGCTCGCGGGCAGCTCGGGATGCTGTTCCGCCCACTGCTCCGGCGTCACGTACATCTCCTCGCGGCTCAGGAAGATGACGATGTCGGCATCCTGCTCGATGGAGCCCGAGTCGCGCAAGTCCGAAAGCATCGGGATGCGCGGATTGCGGTTTTCGATCGCTCGCGAGAGCTGCGCCAGCGCCACGATCGGTACGTCCAGCTCGCGTGCGAGGCCCTTCAACATGCGTGAGATGTAGCTGATCTCCTGGACCCGGTTCTCGCGGCTGCCGGGCCCGCCTTCGCCCTGCATGAGCTGGAGATAGTCGACGACGATCAGGTCGAGTCCGCCGGCCTCCGCCGCCAGGCGGCGCGACTTCGCCCGCAACTCCGCCGCCGTCAGGGTCGGGCTGTCGTCGAACCAGATGTTCGCCTCGGAAAGGCGTCCCGTCGCCGCCACGATCCGCCGCTCCTCCATCTCGGTGTGCTGGCCCAGGCGAACGCGCGTGCCATCGACCTGCGACTCGGCCGAAAGCAGCCGGATCGCCAGTTGCTCGCCCGACATCTCGAGCGAATAGAAGGCGACGTTCCCGTGCTGGATCACGGCCGCGTTGCGGGCGATGCCCAGGGCGAAGCTCGACTTACCGACGCTTGGCCGGGCGCCGACGATGACCAGGTCCGACCGCTTCAACCCCCCGAGCAGCGTGTCGAGGTCGCTGTAGCCGGTTCGGATGGCCGTCAGCTCCTGGCGCTCGACTTCCGCCGCGTCCTGATCGAGATACACGCTCAGGAGCTGGCGAATGTGAACGAAATCGCGGAAGTTCTCGCCGCCGCGCAGGCGCTGCAGGAGGTCTTCCGCGCGGGAGAACACGGTCTCGAGCTCGGCCGGCGCCTCGTAGGCCATCTGCATGATGCCCGTGGCCGCGTGGATCAGGCCGCGGTAGGTCGAATCGCGTTTGACTATCCTCGCGTAGAACTCGACACCGAGGCTCGTCGGCAGGCGCCGGATGATCTCCGCCAGGTAGGACTGCCCGCCGGCGTCTTCGAGCCGATCCCGCCGCGCCAGTTCGTGGGCGACGGTGATCTGGTTGATCGCCTCGTCGCGATTCCAGAGATCGACGCAGGCTTCGTAGATCCAGCCGTTCTTCTCGCGGAAGAAGTCGATCGGGCGAAGGATGTTGTAGACGGCGAGGATTGCCTGGGAATCGACCATCAGCGCGGCGACGACGGATTCCTCGGCCTCGATGTCATGCGGGGGAAGGCGTTCGAAGGGCGCAAGCGTCATGGATGGAAGGAGGAGCCGGCGCGCGAGTCATTCGACGCGCGAAACGGTTCCCGGCTACCTCCTTCCCATCGAGTGTTAGTCCGTCTCTTCGGTTGCGCTGGCGAGTTCCGCCTCCGCGGCCGCGGCTTCTTCAGCCGCCGCCTTCGCGGCCGCCGCGGCTTCGCGCTCGGCTAGGAGCTTCGCGACTACCGGCTTGGAGGCCTCGTCCGGCACAACGTCGACCGTGACTTCGGCCGAGACGTTGCGCGTGAAGCGGATCGTGACCGGCCGTGCCCCGATCTCGCGAATCGGCTCGGCGAGCAGGACGATGTGCGGATCGACGCTGACGTTGGCCGCGGCGTTGAGCTTCTCGGCGACATCGCGGTTCGTGACGGAGCCAAAGAGACGGCCGGTCTCGCCAACGCGGGCCTCGATCGTGACCGTGTAGCCCTTGATCCGGTCGGCGATGCTTCGCGCGTCGGTGTCGAGCTTTTCCTGCCGACGCGCTTCCTTCTGGGCGAGCGAGTTCGCGCGCTGCAGGTTGTCCTTTGTGGCTGGACCGGCGGCGCCGCGGGGAAGGAGGAAGTTGCGGGCGAAGCCGTTCTTCACGTCCTTGATGTCGCCGACC
>JAKALX010000307.1 GCA_021823905.1 Chloroflexota bacterium
AGCAGCTTTCACGGCGAGTTCCACCCCGCCGAGATCAAGCGTCGGGTAGGAGAGGAAAACCTGCAGGACGTGGTTGAACATACGTTCGGTCCGAAAGCCCTGGAGAACCTCGAGGATAATCAGGTCGCCAACCGCGACATCCGAACCGTATTGCGCCAACCGTAGCGCGTGCACCTGGGGAGTGAGCCGGCTGTTCCAGTGGTCGATCCAGACCGACGAATCGACCATCTTCATGCCGGGTTCTTCTCCGCGCCCGCGGCGTCATACGGTTCGGAATCTTCGGCAACGCTCATGACTCCCTCGCCGGCATATGGCCACACCTCGCCGAATCGGCCCGTTCGCATCTCATCGAGGTCGCCTTCCCACCCAACCTGGCCAGACACGTCCATGAGCATCTCACGACGCCGGCGCCAGAGGAGGGCGCGCAGCGCTTGATCCACCACTTCCCTTTTCGTCCTTAACCCGGTGAGCTTCATCGCCTGCGCCATCAAGGCGTCGTCGATCTCGATGTTTGTGCGCATGACGTTGCTCCGAGTGTGTATCGAATCACGAGAATCATACACATGATACGCCTGCTGCCGGGTGCGCGTCAGCCGTTCCGGCGCGAACACGGCAATCCACCGAGCCCTATCGCTTCGGGATCTTGAAGTTGTCCCAGGTCACCAGCCGGTCTGGCGTGACCACCACCCAGCGCCAGTCGGCGCCCCGCGCCGTGGCCTCGTTGCGCCGGGGCTCCGAAGGCTCGCCGTGGCCACCCGCATATTTCGCGCCCATCTGCAGGCGCACGGTCTCCAGGTCAGGGTCGCCGTCTTCTTCGGCGGAGGATTCGAGCACCCTGGCGGTCCCCTGGAACATCGCTCCCTGGAGCTCGGGAAATCGCTCGTTGCGGTCGACGAGAACAGTCGCGGCCGGGTTTCGCCGCAGGTTCGCGACCTTCTGGCCGCGGCAGTAGGTGTAGATCTTCCCGCTGGCCCACCCGAACCAGAGGGGAGTCAGGTTGATGCGGCGGCCGGGCCCGCTCGTCGCGATCCGCATGTTCCAGCTCGTGAGCATGAGCTCGTCGAGCTGCTCGGTCGTCAGTGCCAGCTTGCGGGAGATCGGCATCGGGGCACCTCTTCGGAAAGTACCCGAAGCATACACGCCACGGCGACCGACGGTCGCTGTTGCAGGACGAGCCCGCAACCGGCTACGATTGTTGACAGAGTTACTCGACTTTATCCGGAGGTATCGCGACTCGCGCCCTGCGCCTGCGATTCAGCGCTCGCAAACCGCATCCCGCAACTCGCAACTTCACTCCCATGCGCGTCTCCACTCGCAGCGACTATGGCCTTCGGGCACTTATCGAACTCGCCGGACACTACGGCAGGGGGCCGCTGCAGTCCTCCGAGATTGCCATTCGCCGTCACATCCCCGAGCAGTACCTCGATCAGCTCCTCACCTCGCTCCGAAAATCGGGCTTCATCCGCTCGGTGCGAGGACCAGCCGGGGGCCATGAGCTCGTTCGCAATCCCGAGGAGATCACGGTGCGCGAGGTGATCGAATCGCTCGAAGGCAGCCTTTCGCCCATCGCCTGGCTGGATGAGCCGCCCGAGCTCACGGACCACCCGCACCACTGCGGCCAGCGCGAAATCTGGGAACGCATTCGCGGAGCCACCGAGGAGATCCTGGGTTCGTACTCCATCGCCGATTTGCTCGAGCGCGAGCCAAGCGCGACCACCGGCCGGTACGTGATATGACCGTCGCTCAGCAGCCGGCGATCGCCGGCTCGGTTCTCGAACTCATCGGCGCGACCCCCCTGGTGCGGTTGAATCGGATCATCCCGCAGGGGGCAGCCCAGGTTCTCGGAAAGATGGAGAACCTCAACCCCGGCGGCTCTGTCAAAGACCGCATCGCCCTGGCGATGGTCGAGGACGCCGAACAAGCGGGACGCCTTCAGCCAGGTTCCACCATCGTGGAGCCCACATCCGGGAACACCGGTATCGGCCTCGCGCTCGTCGCCGCGGTGAAGGGCTACCGGCTCATCCTGACCATGCCCGAGGACATGTCGGTCGAGCGGCGGCGGCTGCTGGAACGATATGGGGCAGAGCTCATCCTGACGCCGGCAATCGAAGGCATGACCGGCGCCGTCTTCGCGGCGAAACAGCTCGTGGAGAAGAACGCCGGCTATTTCATGCCCCAGCAGTTCGAGAACCCGGCCAACCCTGATGTCCACGAGCGAACGACCGGGCGGGAGATCCTCTCGGCAACGGCAGGCAGGATCGACGCGTTCGTCGCCGGCGTCGGCACGGGCGGCACGATCACCGGCGTTGGCCACGTCCTGCGGGCGGAGCTTGGGAGCGCGGTTCGCATCGTCGCCGTCGAGCCGGCACGTTCGCCCGTCCTTAGCGGCGGGCGGGCCGGGATGCACGGCATCCAGGGGATCGGCGCGAGCTTCGTGCCGGGCGTTCTCGATCGCGCGGTCTATGACGAGATCCTGCGCATCGAGGACAGGGACGCCGTCGCGATGACGCGCCGGCTGGCACGGGAAGAGGGCATCCTCGCCGGCATCTCGGCGGGCGCCAACGTCTTCGCCGCGCGCAAGATCGCTGAGCGGCTGGGCGAAGGGAAAACCGTCGTCACGATCGTCTGCGATACGGGGGAGCGGTATCTCAGTGTCAACATGTAAGGTCTAACTACGAACCAGCAGCGCACTACCGAGAGGGGGTGCGCTGTCCATCATCCACACCGCGCTTACCGCGCGTTTGCGGCTCTGCCGCCCGGAGGTCGAAATGTCTGTCAACGTCTACATCCCCACTCCCTTCCGCCACCTGGTCGGCAACCGGACGAACGTGCACGCCAACGGCGGCACTGTGCGGGACGTCCTGCGCGACCTCGACAGCCAGTTCCCAGGCTTCCAGGCGCAGCTCGTCGACTCGTCGGGCGAGCTTGCCCGGCACATCAACATCTACGTGAACCAGGTCGAGATCGAGAACCTCCAGGGCGAGACCACGCAGCTCAAGGACGGCGACGAAGTTGCCGTCATCCCGGCCCTCGCCGGCGGCGCGCCCACCGTCATGACGCCGGAGATGGTCGACCGCTACAGCCGCCACCTGATCATGCCGCAGGTGGGCAGCGCGGGTCAGCGCAAAATCATCGAGGCGAGCGTGCTCATCATCGGCGCCGGCGGCCTCGGTTCGCCCGTGGCGTTGTACCTGGCGCTCGCGGGCGTCGGCAAGATCGGCATCGTCGACTTCGACGTCGTCGACCGCTCCAATCTGCAGCGGCAGATCCTTCACCAGACGGCGGACATCGGGAAGGCGAAGGTCCAGTCGGCAAAAGAAACGCTGCTCGCGCACAACCCGAACATCAACGTGGTCACGCACGAGATGCCAATCACCAGCGACAACGCGTTCGAGATCATCTCGCAGTACGACATCGTCGTGAACGGCGCGGACAACTTCGCAACGCGGTACCTCGTGAACGACGCGAGCTACCTGCTGAAGAAGCCGCTCGTCGACGGCTCCATCCTGATGTTCGACGGGCAGGCCACGACGTACATCCCGGGCAAGGGCTGCTACCGCTGCCTCTACCCGGCGCCACCGCCGCCGGGCATGGTCCCAAGCTGCGCCGAGGCCGGCGTGCTTGGCGCGATGTGCGCGACGATCGGCAGCATCCAGGCAACGGAGGTGCTGAAGCTGGTCCTCGAGATCGGCGAGCCGCTGGTGAACCGGCTCCTGCTCTACGACGCACTCAGTCTGGAGTACCGCATCGTGAAAGTGCGCCGCGACCCCGAGTGCCCGCTCTGCGGCGACAACCCGACGATCCACGAACTGATCGACTACGAGCAGTTTTGCGGCTCGCCCATCGGCCACATCGGTTGAGGTTCGACCACCGACCGGCACACCGGCGCCTACGCCATGCGCCGCCAGCTCACTCTCTGACAGGATCGAAGACATGACCTCTGCCACCGCACCAACCATCAACGTCCGCGTGACAGCCGTTCTGCAGAAGCTGACGGACGGCCAGAAGACCGTCCAGGCCACCGGCGACGACGTCGAAGCGATCATCGACAACCTGGAGGTCCGCTACCCGGGCTTTCGGCACCAGCTCTACGGCGGCGATGGGAAGCTCCATCGCTTCGTGAACATCTACCTTAACGACGAAGACATCCGTTACACCGGCGGCGTGGCCACCAGGGTCAAATCCGGCGATGTCCTCGACATCCTTCCTGCCCTCGCCGGCGGGAGCTGAGATGAGACACAGAGACACAGAGACCACGAAGACGACGAGAGCGATCGCCCTCATGCGTGGCCTTGCACGCCACCGCCACAACATCGAGCGCTCTGTGCGCTCCGTGTCTCTGTGTCTCGTTCCGGGGTCGGCCAGGTGACGCTGTACCACTCGGTGCTCGATCTGATTGGGAACACGCCGCTCGTGGAGCTGCGGTCGTTCGCGCCTCGCCCCGGCGTGCACGTCTACGCGAAGCTCGAAGGCCAGAACCCGGGCGGCTCGGTGAAGGATCGCATCGCGAAGTACATGATCGAGACGGCGGAGCGCGCGGGCGCGATCAAGCCGGGCGACACGATCCTCGAGCCCACGTCGGGCAACACCGGCATCGGCCTCGCCCTGATCGGGCGGATCAAGGGCTACCACGTCGTCTGCGTGATGCCGGAGAACGTCAGCGAGGAGCGGACGCAGCTCCTCCACGCCTTCGGCGCGGAGATCGTCTATACCCCCGGCGAACTTGGCTCAAATGGCGCCATCGCCCACGCGAAGGAGATCGTGGCGGAGAATCCCGGCCGCTACTTCTTCCCCTACCAGTACGGCAACGAGGCGAACCCCCGCGCCCACTACGAAACGACCGGCCCCGAGATCCTGCGTGACCTGCCCCAGACCACCGCCTTCGTTGCCGGTCTCGGCACCGGCGGCACGCTCACCGGCACAGGCCGCTACCT
>JAKALX010000308.1 GCA_021823905.1 Chloroflexota bacterium
GCGTCCGCCTTGAACTCCCGGCTGAACTTCCTCCGCTCGCCCATGCCAATACCTTGTCACCCTTCCACGGGCTTCTTCAAGTGTCCACTCTTTCGAGACAGGTCCACTTTCCCTCACCGCACTCGGAGTTTTGCAAGAGGCTCCCCTAACAGACCGATTCGTCAATAGAAACGGGCCTCGTCGCCCAGTTTCGTGTGACCACCCGTGTGGAAGACGGGACCAGCTGCCGACCGCCCTGCAGCGATGCAGGTCCCCTGGGTCCTGCAGCAGGATGAGACGGTCTGAGGGCCGGATCGGAAAGGTCGCACGCAGCAGCTCGGACAGACACCTCGCCCGTTCAATCCGCCCGTCAAGACAAGAGTTCGAGGGTGTCCGACGCGGGTTCCGGAAACCTGAGGACCTCAACGGTACTGTCGCCAACGATCAGGAAGAGAGGGCCGGACGTGTTTTGCCGGGCGATCTTAAGGCAAAGACAAAATCGGTCAAGGATCTCGCGAGCCTGTAGGCCGGCCAGGTTCATGTAGAGGGGCACATATCGATCGACGCGCCTGGGCGGACCTGGCGACACGATCTCGACACTCCCAATGTCGGGGAACTTGCGGGGAAGCCAGGGGATCGGTGGAACCCGAAGGTCAAGACCCGCGAGGTCTTCAGGAGACCTTGCATGGAGGAACCACGCCAGATCGGGAAACAAGAGGTGGTACGGCCACAGGTCAAACCCGACCCGTAGTTCGAGCGTCCGCGCCGAGGCCTGTGGTAGGTCCAGACTTGGAGAGGGAAGCTGGGTGAGGTTTCTTGACAGGCGGCTGCCATGGGGGCGGGCTTCACTGAATGGTGATCGGCCGAACCCGGAAAGCCCGGGCGGCTGTCCTCCAGGACGGCGAGAAGATCGATTGTGGCTGCCGTCGCCCATTCCCTTCGTCTCCTCAAGGCAGTTCAGGTCTCGCAATGCCCGATCCTGGTCCGGCGCGAAAGCTTTCCTTGTGAGAGTCATCCATCGCCTCTCAGTGCATATTCTGCCACGATGGCCGCGGCACCAATCATAGTCCCGTCAAGTCTCGTTTTCCACACGGATTCCTCAGCCAAAGTCCCGAAAGGCTCTTGTCGCCTTCGTTGCCGGGGGGTAGATTGATCAGGGGTTCCACAATGCTGTGCGGACCGCAAGCGAGAGCGCAGCTGCCGACACCAAGAAGACCAGCGGGGACTTGCCTTCGAGGACGGGGGAGCGGCTCTGGTTGGACTGGCTTCAGGGGGAACGATGGGTGAAACCGTGAGAGGTAAGCCGTTCGACGGTGTTTGGACATTGACAGGCGAGCAGCCATGCCGGATCGTTGGCTGCCGTGCGGTGCGGTCGGTGTCGGCGAACGCCCTGGGGGGCACCGGGCAGGGGTACCAGGAGGACCTGGTTCGGCGGCAGATCGAATTCGTCAGCAGCCTGATCGATCCGCACGACGAGCGTCTGACCTACGACTTCCGGTTGATCGCGGAGCCCGACCCAGATGGCGTCTTCACCAGGGGGCATCTGACCGTGGCGGTGCTTTGTAAACTCGAAGGCGGCACGAGGCAGGAGGCCGATGGACTGGGCGATGATCTGTACCGTCTGATCGAATCACATTTCGACGAGTTTGACTTCGAGCGGCTCGAGGCGGCGACGATCCCGGCGCTCTTGCGGCCGTTCGATCTCAACCATGGCGTCACGATCACCCGGCGAGCCGCGTGGCTGGGGCTCGATTCGATGGCACACCTTCGCGTCGCCATGCCGATCCGCGGGTTTGCCCAGGGGCCGCCCACGGAGCCAGTGGATGTCGAGTCGGGCCGCGTGTACCACATCTACCCGTTTGCGCCACCGTACGCATCGTTCCACAGCATGGCCAAGCTGCTGCTGATGAATGCGGCGCCCACGCTGATTTCCGTGCGCCTGCATCCGACATCGCTCCACGAGGAGGAGGCTTCCTTCCTGCTCGAGATGATATCCCGCTGCGAGACGCACGCGCAGGTCGGACTCGGCGCGGCCACCGAACGCCTCGACCTGTTGCACCCCACACTGCAACGGCGAGCCGCCTACCTGCAGGAGATGTTCCTTCAGAAATTGCAGACGCTCGGTGACGATGCGGCTGTGATGACGATCGAGGTGGCGTCGACGACGCCGATCCCGCTCTCCGTTTCAGAGGGCTTCGCGCACCTCATCACCCAACCCACGGGCGTCCCCGGCAAGCTGGAGGGCGCCCTCCGTCACTTCAGCGGCGGTTTCCAGACAATCATCTTGAACGAATCCACACCGTGGGCACGAAACCTCGCCGAGATGGTGCCCGCGGTTGGCCTGCCAGCTGGGCTGCCAGCGGGAGCTGATCGGCTCCCGTTCCTTTTCGATTCGGCGGAAGCGACCGCTGCGTTCCGCCTCCCCCCGGCGGAGGCGGAACCGCTGTGGGGGATGGACGGCCGCCGCTGGCAGGTCCATCCTGCACCCGCTAACCTGCCAACAACCGGAGTGCTGGTCGGCCGCAGCGCCGTCCCCGGGGCCACACAGGAGGTGCGGATCCTGGGCGAGGATCGCCTGCGTCACATGTACATCCTCGGACAGACCGGCACTGGCAAGACGACGATGCTCAAGACAATGATTCTAGACGACATCCAGGCCGGGCACGGGGTCTGCGTCGTGGACCCCCACGGCGACCTATTCAAGGAGATCCTCGGCAGGGTTCCGGATACGCGGGTCAACGATGTCATTGTCTTGGACCCATCGGACGTCGAGCATCCGGTCGGTCTCAACCTCCTAGAGGGCGCCGACGAATCGCAACGGCACTTCGTGGTGCAGGAGATGGTGAGCATCATCAGTCGAGTGATGGCCGACGAGTACGGGGCAGCGGCGAAGGAAATGACGGGGCCAATGTTCTACCGCCACGTTCGAAACAATCTCCTCCTCGTCACGTCCGACCCGGATCGGCCAGGCACCCTGCTCGACTTTTCACGGATCTTCTCGGTGCCGAAATATTGGCGCCGGTGGTTGCCGCTGAAGGCCACCGACGAGCAGACCAGGTTGTGGGTCGACAGGGCGCTACCAAGCACCGACTATTATGCACGGGGGGCTGAAGGGTTGGATCTCGGCGCATACATCGGCTCGAAGTTTGACGAGTTCATTACTGATCCGAAGTTGGCCAACATCTTCGGGCAATCTCGATCGTCGATCGACGTTCGGGCCGCCATGGATGGAGGGAAGATCCTGCTCGTCAACCTGGCGAAAGGGCTCCTGACCGAGACCACGGCGCGCTTCCTCGGCATGGTCGTCCTCGCCAAGGTGCAGGCCGCCGCGATGGGCCGGGTGCGGATGCGCGAACAGGACCGGCGGCCTTTCTTCCTCTACGTTGACGAGTTTCAGAGCATCGCGACGCAGAACTTCATCAGCCTCCTTTCGGAGGGGCGCAAGTTCGGACTGGGGCTCATCCTGGCCAACCAGTTCGTGACCCAGCTCGAGGACCGGCGGATCGTCGAGTCGGTGTTCGGCAACGTGGGCACGATCGTCACGTTCCGGGCCGGCCAGGCTGACGCGGAGGTCATGGAGCGGTACATGGCGCCGGCGTTCGATCGCCAGAGCATCACCCGTCTCCCGAACTGGCACGCCGCGATGACGACGCTGACCGGCGGGGAGAGCGTTCCACCGTTCATGACTGAAACGATCCCCGATCGAACCAGATCTGAAGCCACTGTCGCCGAGCGGGTCCGGAACGCTTCTCGCCAACGCTACTCGCGCGCGCGCGCCAGCGTCGAGCGCGAGATCGCGGAATCGCTCAAAGGTCCGGCCAAGGCCGAATGATCTCGGGCGCGATTGGATGAACGCCCAGGAGGCGTCGCCACGCTGACGTCAGCCCACGATGCGGGTCTCGACCTGACGGCGAAACTCAAGCGGCGCGGTGATGTCGCGAAACAGCTCTCGGGTGCCGCCGGTCCCGGTGACGATGATGTCGCCATAGCCGAGCACGCGGCCCGCGACACTCTGGCTGACGCCGACCGACTCGACCTTGCCGAGCACCATCTCGAGCGTGTGGCGGCGAATGAAGCCGACCTTGATGACGACCCGTTTGTCGGTGACCGCGAACTCCGAGCTGGCGACGCGAATCCATCGGCCGAGGCCGAAGAAGACGCCGATGATCACGACCGCCCACGCCGGCAGCCGCTCGAGCAGCAAGACCGCGCCGAGCAGGACGAGGAGCGCGGGCGCCAGGAAGAGGATCGGGTGTAACCCGGTCTTATGGACGACCGCCTCTCCGGGGAGGAGGTTCTCTTCGACGTAACCCACAGGTGGCTCCTCCCCCTCTCGCTCGCCGCTATGCGACGACGACGAGGATCTGGCCGCCGTCGACGGTGGCGCCGGGCGTGACCAGGATGCGCTCGACCTTCCCCGGCCCTTCGGCGCAGATCTGGTTCTCCATCTTCATCGCCTCGAGGATGACGAGCGGCTGCCCCGCCTTGACCTCGTCGCCGGCGGCGACCGCGACGCTGACGACGCGGCCGGGGATCGGGGCGCGCAGCTCGTGCGGCCCGGCGTGGACCGCCGCCCCGTTCGTCTCGCGGTCGAGCGGGTCGCGCAGCCGCACCTCGAACTGGCGCTGCGCCACCGCGACGCGGTAGTGGTTGCGGCCGAGGCGCTGGCTGGCGACGCCGAGGGCGCGCCCGTCCGGGCAGAACAGCGCGTCGGCGCCGGGATGGAGCGGCAGCATCTCGACGCGGAACGCGGTGCCGTCGAGCGTCACTTCCCACGCGCCGTCGAGGCGCCGCGCCGCGACCTCGAGCCGGCGCCCGTCGCGTTCCACCCACCACCTCATGGGAGACCCCAGAAACGTGGCCGGTGGCCAGTGGCCGGTGGCCGGTAGAGACAACGAGATGGGGTGGCGGTCACGCCGGCCAATCGCGTCTCCGTGGGACTCGCCATCC
>JAKALX010000309.1 GCA_021823905.1 Chloroflexota bacterium
GGCTGCTGCTGGCCGTGACCCCGATCAAACAGAGATCACCGCACGCCTGATGGTGAACGTCGATCCGCCGGGCGAGGAGGGCGACCTCGCCAGCCGCCGGCACATGAACGCCTACCTGCAGGTCCCGGTCTACAAGGAGTTCCATCGCTGGCTGGGCAGGTCCGCCGACCTCCAGGCGAGCTGGGACGCCTGGGACGCGGGCGACCGCCGCGGAGCCGTCGCCGCCCTGCCCACGCACACGGTGGACGAGCTCATCGTCCGTGGTACGGCCGAGGAACGGAACGCCCACGTTCGCCGCTATTTCGATGCCGGCGTCGACACTGCGTTCTTCCACTTCTTCACCGCGGAGCAGGACGAGGAGCGGAAGCGCGCGCTGTTGCTGCGGGCGATGCGCGAAATGGCGCCCGCCGCTCGGTAAAGCGGGTGTTCATCGGTTTCCCGCAACCAGGTGAGCGTTCCAGCGTCCGAGGTGGCAGAATACGCGCGGTGGACGGAAGGGGACTGGTTCTGCTCACGCTCGCGGATGGCCGCCGGCCATGATTTTCGCTGCGTCGTTGAGCCAGTTCACGTAAGGAGCCACGGCCATTCGAACGTACGCAGCGGCAAAAGTTACAGACCGTTTACATGCTGGCCGGGGGATCCGCGCATATGTTCGTTGACCCTATTTCCGGCTGGTTCCTACACTGCCATCGATGAGGAGAGTATTCATGGAGCGAATTCGACTTCGTCCCCTGGTGCTGGCGGCCGCCCTTGGCGCGATTTCGCTGGTGCCCATGTCCGTCTCCAGCGTGTTCGCGAGCGACGCGCACCATGAGATCGCGTCCGGGTCCAGCTTCGCCTTCCGCCAGGTGATGCCGGCGCTGCTTCCGAACAGCAAGGAAAACACCAGCGTCATCGCCCAGAACAACGGCAGCGCCCCGGCTACGATCGTCATGGACGTGTATACGCCGGCGGGCGTCGCGATTCCTTCGGCTAGCGTCCCCTACACGAACGTCCCTCCCGGAGCGACGCGCGTGTTCGCCCAGGCGATTAACACCGGCCTGGTCCAGGGCTTCCGCGGCGTCGGCGTCCTTTCCAGCGATCAGCCGATCAACGCGCTCCTGGTTCGCGACATCGAACAGCAGGGCACGGGCGCGAAGTCCTACTCGATTCACAACGCCTACGCCTCGGGCGGGAGCAAGGTCACCCTCCCCTATGTGGCGAACAACCTCGCGGGCACGTTCAACACACGCTTCGCAATTGCCAACACCGGCAGCGCGACGGCGTGCGTCACGATCACCTACGCCTTCCCCGGCGGCTCCCAGGCGCCGTATACCGACAACGGCCCCGGCGGCTCCGGCTGCTCCGGCGGCTACCCGGTCCCGGTCAATGGGCAGGTGAGCTTCGCCCCGACGAGCGTCGATGGCGCCCTCCCGATGCCCGGCGCGACAGCGGGCGCGATCATGGCCGCCACGGTCAACGCAACGGGCGCTCCTGTGACTGTTGCTGTTGACGCCTACCTGAGCAGCGGCCTTCGCAAGCTCGCCTCCTATGACGGCTTCGTCGTTGACGCCGATCCGAACTCGACCACGGACGACGTTGGCAAGAACATCATCATCCCGCTCGCGGCCAAGATTTCGGGCTTCTATACGCAGATCCTGCTTTCGAACCCGAACAGCGCCGCCGCGACGGCCACGATTACCTATAAGGACGGCACAAGCGGCGCGACCTATCCGGTCACGCTCAGCGTCGCCGCCAACGGTACCGCCAGCCACAGCGTGTATGAGTCCACGGGCGGCATCCCGGAAGGCTTCGTGGGCTCCGCCACGGTCACCTCCGACCAGCCGCTCGCGGCCGTCGTCTTCCGCTCGAAGATGACCTCGCCCGGGAGCTTCGTCGACGAAGACCTCTACACCGCCGCGAACGGAATTCCTGCTGACCGCGCGACAACGACCGCGAAGCTCCCGCTCATCTTCCGGCGGGCGTACAAGTCGGGGCTGGCGTCTGGCTACAACACCTGGGTGAGCGTCGCCGTGGCCGATGGCAGCACCGCCAACGTCACGCTGACCTCGATCAACGACACGTCCAACCAGGCGCCGGGCTGCAACGCCGCCGCCACCTACACGGCGACCAGGTCGGTGACCGGTTCGTTCATCTTTTACCAGAACGCTGACAGCGACAACGGCTTCGGCCAGAATCCGACCTGCTTCTGGGGTGGCATGACGATCACCAGCGACAAGCCGATCATCGCGATCTCGGACGCCACCAACGACCTCGCGTCTGGCGACAACGACGGGCTCTACAACGCCTTCGGCTCCTAGCCGCCAGCGTTGCGACCGAATCCGCGAAGGGGGCGCCTTGAGGCGCCCCCTTCTTTGCGTTGCGCCGCCGGCGTTCCCTAACGCAGCCCTCGGCTAGCATGAGCGGCGATGTCAATCGCTTACGGCGGTATCGTCGCGTTCCTCTTTCGCGGGCTGAACCTGGTCGTCGCGTTGCTGACGCTGACCATCACCGCCCACGTCCTGGGTACCGACGGCCGCGGCGCGTTCTTTCTTGGCACGTCGCTGGTGGGCATCGCGTCGGCGTTTACCGGTGGGATCACGGCTGCTGTTGCGTACCAGGTCGGAAATCAGCGGCGCCCACCGGGGGCGGTGCTGCTCACCGGGACGGTGCTGTCGGGCGGGCTCGCCGTGCTCGCTGTCGTTGCCGGGTTGGCGGGCCGCGCGATGGCTCCTGGCGACTGGGCGCACATCGCCCCGGCAGCGGGCGCGGCCTCGGCGGCGGTCATCGTTATCTCCGTTGTTTCCGGGGTCTTCCTCGGCCGTGGCGCCCTCGTCCGCTACAACGTCGCCCTCGTGCTCCCGCCGTTCCTGGCGTTCTGCGCCGTGGTCGCGACCTTCTTCGTTCTCCATCAGAAGACGCCGACGGCGGCCCTCGCGGCGTTCGCGGTCGGACAGTGGGCGTCGATGCCGCTGCTCATGCTCCTCGGCTCCGCCGGACTGTTCGACGAGTTGCGCTTGGACGGCCGGCTGCTGGCGCTGCTCTTCCGCTTCGCCGTGCTCGCCGGGATCGCCAGCGCCGTTTCATACCTGAACTACCGCGCCGACACGTTCGTGGTCGAGTACTTCGAAGGCAAGTCCGGTGTCGGCATCTACTCGTCGGCTGTGCTCATCGCCGAGTCCGTCTGGCAGTTTAGCGGCTCGCTGGCGCTGGCCGCCTATCCCCGCGTGGGCAGCCTCGATCGCACTGCGGCGGCGAAGCTCAGCAGCCGCGTGATGCGCCACACGCTCGTCATCCTCACTGCTGTCTGCACGGTGCTGTTCCTCGTCGCGCCGCTGCTCGTTCGCGTCCTGCCGGCGAGCTTCGCCGAAGCGGCGCCTGCCCTGCGGCTGCTCTTGCCGGGAACGCTGCTCTACGGGCTCGCTTCGGCGGTCGCTGGCTTCTACACCTACCAGCGGGGCATGCCCTGGGTTTCCGCTGTGGTAGCGGGCGTGGGCCTGGTGATCGATCTGGCGCTGGATGTGGTGCTCATCCCGGCCCTCGGGATCAACGGCGCGGCGCTGGCGAGCTCGATCGCCTACGCGATCGCCATTCTCGGCGCGCTCGTGGCCTTCATGTGGGACACAAAGGAGACGCCCGCAGACGTCTTCCGTTTCGGCCGCGCCGACCTCCAGGACTACCGAACGCTCCTGGGCCGTGTCCGCGCCGCCGTTAACCGCTGACCGTCTCTTGTCTCCTGTCTCTTGTCTCCAGTCTCCAGTCTCTGGTCTTCGCTCTCTTCCACCAGCTATGCTGCTGGCGCCAACTGGAGGGAACCGCGTGCCTGCTCTCGACCACCTCGCCGCCCGCCCTGAAGACATCGGGATCGATTCCTCGAAGCTCGAAGCGCTCTTCGCCCGCGCCAAACGCGACGTTGACGACGGCGTTCTGCCCAGCGCGCAGGTAGCCGTCGCCAGGAAGGGCAAGCTGGCCGGCGTTCGCACGTTCGGCGCCGCGCTCCAGGGCGGTGAGACCAAACCTGCGACGAACCAAACGCTCTACGCGATCTTCTCGAGCACGAAGGCGGTGGTCGCCTCGGCCGTCTGGACGCTCTTCGAAGACGGCGTTCTCAAGCTCGAAGAGCGCGTGGCCGAGATCGTTGCCGAGTTCGGTACGAACGGGAAGGACCAGATCACGGTCGAGCAGGTCATGCTGCACGTCGGCGGTTTCCCCTACGCGCCCTTCTCGCCGTTCGACTGGGACGACCGCGAGAAGCGGCTCGCCAGGTTCGCCAGCTGGCGGCTCAACTGGGAGCCCGGCTCGCGCTTCGAATACCACGCGACATCCGCGCACTGGGTGCTGGCCGAGATCGTCGAGCGCCGCACCGGCCAGGATTTCCGCCGCTATCTGCGTCAGCGCATCCTCGATCCGACGGGTCTCGACGATCTCTTCGTTGGCCTTCCGGCCGCGGAGAACGGCCGCGTCGCCGACGTGCTCTACATGCAGCCGCCGGTCCCGCCACCCGGCGGTTGGGGCGAAGTGACCCCCGAGGCGATCTACTCGTTCAACCGGCCCGACGTGCGCGCTGTCGGCGTGCCCGGCGGCGGCGGCATCGCCGGCGCTGCCCAGCTCGCGATGTTCTACCAGCCGCTCGTCAACGGCGGCGTCACGGCATCTGGCGCCCGGATCATGAAGGCCGAGACGATCGAGTGGGCCACACAGGTCCGCACGCAGGACTTCCACCGCGATCCGATCCTCGACTACCCGGTCAACCGCGCACTCGCCGTGGTGGTCGCCGGCGACGACGGGAACGCGCACCTGCGCGGCTTCGGCCGCGCGACTTCGCCACGCGCGTTCGGGCACGGTGGCGCAGGTGGCCAGGTCGGCTGGGGCGACCCCGAGACCGGCATCTCTGTCGGCTACTGCACGAACGGCTTCCTCGACGAGATCCAGCAGGGGCGCCGTATT
>JAKALX010000310.1 GCA_021823905.1 Chloroflexota bacterium
GTCCATCAGCCGCACCACGCGGCGCGCATGCGCCTCATGCGAGTAGTCGAGGCCGGGATTGCGATCGCTGAAGCCGAAACCGGGAAGGTCGATGGCCACCACCCGGTAGGTGGCTGCGAGCGCGGCTAGGGCGTAGCGCCAGGTGAACGAGCTCGCTGCAAAGCCGTGAACGAAGACGATCGTTTCGCCGCTTCCCGCGTCCTGGAAATGAATCTCCTCGCCGTCGATCCAGCGGCGCTCGCCGGGAATGGGAGCCGGCGGCAGGGGACGCAGCGCACGGCGCACGGCGCCCACCACGATGCCCGACAACCCGGTCGCAACGGCGGCTGCGAGCAGTGCCCGCCTCGCCTTCATGCCTGAACCTCGGCCAGGATGCCGTGGAGCGCCTGGATAGCGTCCGGCATTCGCGGGCCATACCACCATAGCGATCGGCCGTCGACGAACCGCACCGGCGCGAGCTGCGCGAAGAGTTCCCGGTCGCCCTCGCCGAACGGGTACGGTTCGTCGGGGAGCAGCACGAGATCGGGCGCGAGGGAGCGGACCTCGTCGATGGCAAGCTGCGGGTAGCGGGGTCGGCCGCTGAGCACGTTGGCGGCGCCGCAGCGCTCCAGGAGGTCGTGCCCGTAGGTTTCGCTCCCAAGGCCCATGAGCGGTTTCTTCCAGATCGCGACAAAGACGCGCGGTCGCGGCGCGGCGGCGATGCCGGCAAGCGCCGCCTCTGTCCGCACGGCCAGCTCTTCCGCGCGATCTTCCGCATCGAGCAACAGGCCGAGCTCGCGGACCAGCGCGACGGCCTCGGCGACCGAGCCGGGATCGGTGAGGAGGACATTCAAACCGGCGGCCTGGAGCGCCTCCACGTCCTCCCGGCGATTCTCTTCCTTGTTCGCGATGACGAGGTCGGGCGCCATGGCGACGATGCGGGGAACGTTCGGGTTCTTGGTGCCGCCCACCGCGGGCACCGGCTCGATCGCGCCTGCCGGTTCGACACAGAAGCGAGTCCGGCCGGCGAGACGGTCGCCGCAGCCCAGCCACCAGGCCAGCTCGGTCAGGCTCGGGACGAGGGAGACAATCCGTTCAGGGGGCACGCTACGAGCGTAGCGCGAACCACCTCGGGCGCGAAACAGCCCCCAGGAACGGCATTCCCGGGGGCTGCACGCAGGGAGGAGGAGAAACCTCGTGCGGCTACTGGGCGGGCGGCGTGCCCAGGGTGGCTTCGACGGTCATCTTCTTGCCGCCGCGATAGAGTTCGATCGTGACCTTCTCCCCGGCATGGTGCGTAATCAGCGCGACAGCAAGCTCGGACTCGTCGGCCACCGGCGTGTTGCCGATCTTCGTCAGCACGTCGCCGGGCTTGATCCCGGCTTTGTCGGCGGGATCGCCCGCGGCAACGGACGAGATGGTCTGCGTGCCGCGGTTCGTGGTCACCTGCTGTGCGGGCGGGAGGTAGACGCCCTGGACGTTCTCGGGGATGCCGAGCTCCTTGGCCTTCGCGGGACGCAGCGCCTGGAAGTTGCGGATGCCGAGGTAGCCGCGGTCGACCTTGCCGGTGGCCCTCAGCTGCTCATAGACAGCCTTCACGGTATTCGCCCCAACAGCGAAGCCGATACCGGGCGCGATGCCGCCCGTCGTGGCGTCCGGCGCGATGGCGGTGTTAACGCCGATGACCGTGCCCGTGAAGTCGAGGAGGGGACCGCCGCTGTTGCCGTGGTTGATGGCGGCGTCGGTCTGGATCGCTCCAAGCACGGGCTGGTTCTCGTCGATCGAGCGGTCCTTGGCGCTCACGATGCCGCGGGTGACAGTGTCGGAACCCTGCAAGTCGAGGGCGTAGCCGATTGCGAGCACGTCTTGCCCAACGACCACGTTTTCAAGATTGCCCAGGGTGAGCGCCTTGAGGTTGGTGGCGTCGATCTTCAGCAGGGCGAGGTCGCTGCGCGGGTCGGTGCCAACCACCTTCGCGTCGAACTGTGCGCCGTCACTCGTCGTCACCGTGATCCCCGTGCCGTTCCCGTTCCGGGCGCTCGCGCCAGCAATGACGTGGTTGTTCGTGATGATGTAGCCGGCGGGATCGACGACGAAGCCGGTGCCGACACCGATGCCCTGCAAAGTCGTGGTCGAGACCTTGACTATGGACGGCTCAGCAAGCTGGACGACTTCCGCGGCTGAGAGCTCCTTGCCGGTCTGGACGCGCGTCTGCTGGACAGGCTGAGTACTGGCCTGCTGTTGAGCCGAAGCGCTTGCTTTGCCGCCCGAGGCGGCAGGTGCGGTCGTCGTGTTCGAAGAACAGGCGGCCGCCGAAATCAAGACCAATCCGGCAAGGCCGGCGGCTGCGACGCGCAGGTAGGTAGGCATATGTCGACTCCCAGCGGAGATTTCCTCCAGTGTTGCGCATCAACGCGGAACTCCCCGTAAAACAACAGCGGTGCATAGAACGGGCCGGTAAAGAGCAACACTTTCGAAACGTTTGCCGGCATATCACACGGCGACGAGTAATCGACGACATTTCGAACCAATCCCGATTCTTCCGCGCTTCGTACGATCACCAGAATCGGAGCATGTCGCTCTGCGGGGCGGGCGGCCCCAGCGATGTGCATTGAACGAAATCGACGGCGAGAAGCCCGTGTCCGGCCGCGATTGTCACCATCGAGCAGGCGCGAGGGGCGGTCGGGACGGAGCGTGTTTGCCGCGGATCCTTCGCGCTTCCGGCGCTGATCAGCGGCGAGGTGAACCATCCCCCGAGAGGTGTTTGCGCAGCTCGGCGAGGGCGCGCGCCTGGCGGCCCTTCACGCCGTCGACCGAGGTCCCAAGGACGGCGGCCGTCTCCTGAAGCGAGAGCCCGTGGACGAACCGGAGGCTGATCACCTCGGCATGACCGCGATCGAGCGACGCGACTCCGTGCGCGAGATCGATGAGCTCGGCGTCGAGCGCCGGGTCGTGCTCGCCGCCGTCGAAGCCGTCAAGCGCAACGATTGGGGGCCGCCTCCCCCACTTCCGGCGCTGCGTGTTGACGACGTTGCGGGCGATGCCGAAAAGCCAGGCACGGGCCGGAAGACCATGGTCGGCGAAGGAATCAGCGTGGTCCCAGGCTTCCGCGAAGACCTGGCTGGTCGCGTCCTCCGCGTCCGGCGGCTGTCCGAGGCGGGACATCGCATAGCGGTAGATCGCCGGCATCTCGCGCTCGAAGAAGGTCCGCCACGCCTCGGGATCCCGGCGCCGCAGGAGGTCGCCTTCGCTTTGGGGCATGCTGTGAAGCTCAGGGCTGTCGCGGTCCGGAAAATTCGCGAGGGCCGCGAACCATCGTCCGATGCCTCGCTGTGCGGCCGGCTGGCGCCAGGGAAGTGCCGTCACGGCCGCCATCATGAGTGCGACCCCCCGTCGTCCTTCTCGCGCGTCGGGGTTGCCGTGGGCGTCCGAACCGGCGCCGGCGTCGAGGTTCCTGGGGTTGGCGCGCCAGGCAGCGTTGGGCCGGTCGGCGGCAGGACAGCCGTCTGAGCCGGTGAGGGTGAGGGCGACGGCGAGGGGCTGGGGCTGGGCGTTGAGGCCTGGTCCGGGGTCGGAGTGCTCGTTGCCGGTGACCGCGTCTCCGTGACGTCGGCGCTCGGGCCGCCGGCGGGGTCGGGCGCGAACGCCGGCGCCGGGGCGTGCGCCGCGTCGACCACCGCGGGACTGGCGGCCGGCATCGGGGTGGGCGTTGACGACGGCGGCGTCAGTGTGCCGGTTGGCGTGGCGGTTGGCGACGGGCTCGGCGTGGGCGTGAATGTGACAGCGTTGTTCGGCTCGCCGTTCGCCGGCGTCAGGTTCGCGACCAGGTTTTCGGTGAAGCGCAGGATTGCCTGGCCGGTGTCAAGCAGGTTCGAGCCCGCGGCAAGGCTGGCGCCGCTGCCCGCCGCCGTCAGGAGCACCGCGCCAGCGGCCAGCCGCTGGATGAGCGGCTTCGGGCGGGCTCCCATCCCCAGCCAGGGGAGGAGGAACGCGCCGACGCGGGTTGGCCGTCGGTCTGCCATGACCGCTTCGAAGTCCGAGCGCATGCGGGCGGCCGCTGCCGGCGCCGGTCCCGCTGGTTCGAGACGGCGCGCGCCGACGGCAAGCCGGACCAGCGCGCGCGTCTCCTCGTGTCCAGGACCGAGGATCGCATGTCCTTCGATGGCGTCGTTGAGCAGGTCGGGCGAGAGATTCATGTCAGGCGGCAGTTGCCTCCCGTGCGTCTGAGGCGATGCGCCTCAGCGAAGCGGGCCGTTTGTAGGTTATGCGAACAATGACGATGAAGACCACGGCCAGGCTGGTTGCGAGATAGAGGCCGAGGAGCCAGAGCTCGTGGGCGTCGGTTCCCATCATCAGGCCGTGCCAGAGAGCAGCTCCGTAGGCGAGGAAGGAGGTGTAGTGCAGGTACTTCCAGACTTTGACTCCGATCTTCGAGCGGAACCAGAACGAGAACGACACGATTGCCGAAAGATAGAGCGCGGCCTGGCCGAAGGTGCTCCAGAGCGTTTCATAGTACGAGCCCCCGGGAACAAGAATGTCCCGGAACGTGAAGTGCGTCCACTGATCCGGGATCAGGATGAGGCCGTGCCCGAGCCCGAGAAGAACACCGGCGATCCCGGCCGTCTGGTGCACGGCGAGCAGGCGGGCGCGGCTGAGGAGGCCGTCGAACCAGGCCGACGACATCCAGAGCCCGCCGGCCAGCCCGATCCAGAGGAACAGGTAGGCCGTGATGCCCGATGCGCGCGAGGCGTACCAGGCGCCATGGGTTCCCGCGTCTGGGAGCAGGGAAGCTGCCGCTTCCCCCCCGTAGATCGCCCCGAGCGCTCCGCCGATTGACCCGGCGGCGGCGAAGAAGAGGATGAGCTTCACGCTACGAGGACCTCGTGGTCTTCGGCGCCGGAGCGGCGGCGGGCTTGGGCGGCGCTGCCGGTGCGGC
>JAKALX010000311.1 GCA_021823905.1 Chloroflexota bacterium
CGCCCAGACGAGCGCCGCCCCGGCGACGAACGGCAGCACCTCGATGCCGCCGAACGGCGTCCCCGTGGAGGCCACGAATCCACCCAGTGCAATCGACAGCCCGCCCAGCAACCGGCAGGTGATGCGTGGCCGGATCAGCCCGAGTTCGACGGCCACGACCGCCATGGCCCCAAACCCGAGCATCGCCAGGCCGGCGGCCGAGGGCGCCCAGCGCTCCGATACGCGCGACATCTCAGCAGATGCCGAGACCGAAAGCAGCAAGCCCGCTGCCGCCCCGGCAACCACCTGCAGGTCACCCTTGTCCGGCCACCAGAGCGCGAACGCCGCGATTGCCATCACGATCCCGGAAACGAGGGCGGTGTTCTCGGACGAGACGCCAGCCTCGTTGAGGACGACCGCAGTCGTCCCCGCCACGAGCCCGGCAGCCGCTGCCCACGCCGCCGAACCGCCGCGCCGTACTCCGGGGTGCTGCTGGCCGCGCATGAACCAGCCGGCCGCCACCGCCGCGATCGCCGGGATGCCAGGCACCATCACCCGCGCCCAGGAGCCCAGGTGCCCCCAGTTCGTTGCCGCGAGCACGATCACGCCGACGGCGATCACGATCACGCCCAGGTAGAGCAGCGCTTCCGTGAACGTCGGCCGCTCCATCGCCGGCTCCGCCTTTCGCCGCTCCGACTCGAAATCCGAAACCCGCTGCGCTGTCCGCTCGTCGATGAGACCCGCTTCCTGCCACCGCTTCAGGTGTTCGAGTGGGGTGCTCACGTTGGCCTCCGTTTCTCGCCCGGCATGACAAGTGGATGCCCGTTTGTGTGGGTCGGGAACGGCGTAAAGGTCCGCCGAGCCGGGACCCATCGTCGCCGATCATACGCCGCACGGACGCCTGGCCGGGCAATTGCATTCGGCGCTCAACGGGCCCACGATCCATCCGCCGCGACCGCGGCCCAGGAGCTCCCGAGATGGCGTTCGAGACCGGCAACTTCCGCGGATTCGAGACCGCGATCCACGACCCGGGGATCGCGGTCATCACCTTCAACCAGCCCGAGCGCCTCAACGGCTTCACCCAGGAAGGGAAGCGCGACCTCGTCGAGGCCCTCCTCCAGGCGCAGATGGACGACGCCATCCGCGTGGTGGTGATCACGGGCAGCGGCCGCGCCTTCTGCGCCGGCGACGACATCACCGGCCGGCCGGCGCCGGAAGCGGGGAAGGCGCTGGTCCCGCCGATCTTCGGTGGCCACCACAACACGATCGGCACCTACGAGGGCCTGCGCGCGATCTCGCAGCCGGTCAACCTCGCCCTTCGCAACCTCGACAAGCTGTCGGTCGCCGCCATCAACGGGGTGGCGATCCAGACCGGCCTCTCGCTCGCGCTTGCCTGCGACTTCCGCATCGCCTCGTCAGAGGCGCGCCTCGGCAGCGGCACGCTCCGCTTCGGCCTCCTCCCCGACGAGGGCGGCCAGTACCTGCTTGTCCAGCTCATGGGCGTCGCGAAGGCGATGGACTTTCTCATGCGCAAGCGCATTGTCTCGGCCGCCGAGGCGCTCGAACTGGGCCTTGTCCACGAGGTCGTCCCGGGCGGCGATCTCCTGGACCGCACAATGGCGCTCGCGCGCGAGCTGGCGAACGGGCCCCAGGTCGCGATGCGACTCCTCAAGCGCACGATCTACAACGCCGCCGAGCTCACGCTCACGCAGGCGATGGATGACATCGCCGCAAAGACGATGGTGTCGGACCACCATCCCGACGCGCGTGAGGGAGTCGCGGCCTTCCGCGAGCGCCGCGAGCCGCGCTTCAACCAGTGGCTCGAGACGACGACGAGCGACTGAACGTCAACCCGCGGGAAACCGTCCCCCGGAACGTGCTGCCGCCAAGGAGTGGGCCTGCTACGTTGCCCCCAATGGACGACGTCCCGCAGCCCGCGCCGCCGCTGCTGCTGCTTCCCGCTCCCCGCCCGGTTCTGCTCCTCCCCTCGCCAGCGGGCCCGCCCGAAGGGCCGCGCCGTGCCGCCGCGCTCGTCCGCGAACTCGTTGAAACCTGCCTTCTTGCGATTCTCGTCTTCCTCGTTGTGCGCGGTTCGTTCGGCACCTACCAGGTGGAGGGCCATTCGATGGACCCCACACTCCAGGATGGCGAGTTCCTCATCGTCGGGCAGTTGACGTACGCCCAGGTTGACACCTCGACCCTCTCGCGATTCGTGCCCGGCCTCGACGCGGGGAAGCATGACGTCTTCGGCGGCCCCGGCCGCGGCGACATCATCATTCTCCATAATCCCGAGGATCCGACCGGCAAGCGGCTCGTCAAACGGATAGTCGGACTGCCCGGTGAGACCGTCGAGACGGACTCCGGCGTCGTGAAGATCGACGGCCGCGAGCTGTCGGAGCCCTACATCAAGTCGGCCTGGCACGTTTCCGGACCAACTGTTGTCTGCCCGCCCGACAGCTACTTCGTCATGGGCGACAACCGTGACGCCAGCAGCGACTCGCGCCGCTTCGGATGCGTTCCAGACGAGCTGATCATCGGCAAGACGATGCTCACGGTGTGGCCGCGCGACCGCATCGGCCTGGCGCCGAATCAGCAGCCGAAACCACGCTGATCCGAACAATGGGGAGGCGGTAGGGATACCGCGGCGGTCCGCCACGAGGGAGAGACGGGGCGGACCGCCGCGGCCTGCGGAAAGGCGTCCGGCAGATCGGTCCGGTCGAGCATCCCCCAAGAAGGATGATGCTGGCGGCGAATTCGACCGGCCCCGGCAGACGAAATACCGCGCGCGGAAGGCAGCCCGCGCCCGGGCTTCGGGCCTCCGCCAGGAGCGCCTCGCCAGCTACATCGCTCGAAGACTCCAAAAAGAGTCGCGGAATCGCCGCAAGCATGTGTCACGTCGAGGGCTGGTCTATACTCGATGCCTGCTCGGTGGCGCCCGCTCAGGACGTTCCGGCAGGGAGGTTCCCGTGAAGAAATGGCTCGGCCTGTTCGGCCTCCTCGGCGCCATTGGCGCTGCCCTGATGTTCTGGCGGAAGCAGCGCGACGACGACGAATTCCTCGATGAGGAACTGGACTAACTGACCGGGCGAGGCGACCCCCCGGTCCACCGCGCGGTCATCACCGGCTATGGCGTCGTCTCGCACCGCGGGAGTGGCATCGAACCCGCATGGGCGGCGCTCGCTTCCGCTGAACCCGCCGGCCGCCAGTGGCATCCTGACGACGCTCCCGACGCATTCCTGGCCGCGCCAATCCCCGACGAGTACACCCCCAATCGCGACATCCCCCGCAACCTCGTCCACTTCCTCGATCGCGGCTCGCTGATCGCGCTCGACGCGGCGATCCAGGCGATCGCGAGCGCTGGCCT
This sequence comes from Chloroflexota bacterium, assembly GCA_021823905.1. Lineage (GTDB taxonomy): Bacteria > Chloroflexota > Dehalococcoidia > Tepidiformales > Tepidiformaceae > JAKALX01. The sequence continues at coordinate 3,344 of JAKALX010000311.1, forward strand.
GACCGCCGGCTCGGGCGATGCGCGCCGGTTTGCCGTCTGCGACGGCCTCCCCTACCGCGCGCCCGGCCAGCCCACCCTCTTTGTCCCCTACGGCCACATGGCCGCCCGTGCGTTGGGAGCGCGCGGTCCCGTGGTCTCCGTCGCCGGCGCGGAGGCCAGCGGCATGGCCGCCATCGCCGCCGCCGTGCGAATCATTGCCCGAGGCGAAGCCGACGTGGTCATCGCGGGCGCCGGCCAGGCGTTGCAGCTTCCGCTCTGCGAGCACCTGCGCGCCCAGGGTTTCGCTACCCGCACCGCCGCGAAACCGTTCGACGCAACCGCGTCTGGCTTCGTCATGGCCGAAGGCGCCGCCTATCTCGTGATCGAGGGCGAGACCCACGCCCGCGAGCGCGGCGCCACCGCAGTCGCGCGGGTGGCCGGCGTCGGCGAGACCTTCGACACGAACGCGGAGCCCCTGACAACGAGCGACGCCGCCGAGGCCGGCCGAGCCATGCAGGCCGCCCTTGGCGACGGCGGCTATCTCCAGAACCAGGTCGACCTCCTGGTTTCTTGCGCCAGCGGCCGCGGCGCCACCGACTACGCCGACGGCATGGGCGCCATGCGCACCTTCGGCCGCCACGCCTACTACGCCGGGGTGACCTCAATCGGAGGCGCGCTCGGTTTCGCGTTAGCGGCGAGCGGGCCCCTCTCGCTGGTGTTCGCGCTCGAAGCGATGCGCCGCGGCGAGACGTTCCCGATCACGGGCCTGGAAACGCCCGAGGCCGGCCTCGACCTCTCGTTCGTCCGGGAGCATCGCACGGAGAAGCTAGAGTGCGTCCTGGTCACGAGCATGGGCGCGGGCGGGACGAACGTCTCGCTCCTGCTCCAGCGCTGAACCAAGCCGGTCTACACCGCCTCGAGCAGCACCGCGTCGCCCTGGCCCGTGCCTGAGCAGATGGCCGCCACGCCATATCCGCCGCCGAGTTCTTGCAGCTGGTAAGCCGCCGTCAGCGCCAGGCGCGCGCCGCTCGCCCCGATCGGGTGGCCCATCGCCACGGACCCGCCCATCCGGTTCACCCGCTCCGTGTCCCAGCCGAGGTGCGTCCCACAGATCAACGGCACCGCGGCGAACGCCTCGTTCACTTCGATAACCTTGAGGTCCTTGAGCGCGACGTTGCCCTTCCGCAGCACTTTCTCGATCGCGAACGCCGACGCGATCGGGAAGTCGCCGGGGGCCACGGCCACCTCGGCGTGCGCGACAATCCGGGCGATCGGCTTCGCCCCCGCACGGGCGGCCGCCTGCTCCGAACCGAGCAGCAGGACGGCCGCGCCGTCGTTCACGCCCGGCGCGTTGCCCGCGGTGATCGCGCACGTCCCGTAGACGGTCGCGATCCGGCCGAGCCGCTCGACGGTGGAGTTCGGCCGAGGGCCTTCGTCTTTTGCGAGCGCGGCGTGGTTCGGATCGCGCTTCGAGGGCACGGCGGTAATCTCGCGGTCGAAATAGCCGCGCGCGAAGGCCGCGCCCCAGCGCTGCTGGCTCATGACCGACCACTCGTC
>JAKALX010000312.1 GCA_021823905.1 Chloroflexota bacterium
CGCGACAACGTTCGCGCTGGTCTTCCTGCTCACCCGCGTGAGCAGAACCGGGTGGCTGGACCGGTTCTTCGCGCATGAAGCGCCGTTCGCCCTGGTGAGCGTGCCGATCTCGATCGGCGCGACGCTGGGCTGGACGATGATCGGCCTGATTCTGGGGGCGTTCTGGCTCGTGGGCGGTTTCGAATCGAAGCCCGGCGCATTAGGAAGCCCGAGCTGGCAGTTCACGCTGGTCGCCGGTGCGATGGCGCTGCTGCCGCTGCCCCCGCTTGTCATATTCTTCCGGCGCTACTGGTGGCTGTGGACGACGATGTCCATTCTCTTCGCCGGTTTGTTCGGCTGGTTCATGCCTCTGCTGGCCAAGCGATGATATACTCGCATCTCCTCGTGAATCCTTGAACAAGCTGGGAGGGCCTGTGCCGGGCACCATCATCGACATGCACCTGCACACCACGAAAGGCGCATCCGATTCGATGCTGAACCCGGACGACCTCATCGACGAGGCCCGCCGGGTTGGCCTGACAGGCGTGAACATCACCGAGCACGACCGCATGTGGGAGTCGTGGGATCTTGCGCCCTTTCGGAAGAAGCACGACGGCATCTTCGTCTCGAACGGCATGGAAGTCTCGACCGACATGGGGCATATCCTGGCGGTCGGCCTCAAAGGCTACGAGAGCGGCATTCGCCGGCTGGAGCGGCTCCGGCAGGTGGCGGACGAGCAGGGCGCCTTCCTGATTGTCGCCCACCCGTTCCGCCACTTCTTCGATCCGGTGCACTTCCGGCGCGAAGGCAAGGAGCCGTTCGACCTGATGCCGGAGCAGGCGGCGAAGTTGCCGGTCTTCCAGCTCGTCCATGGCATCGAGGTGTTGAACGGCTGCAACACGCCGCGCGAGAACTACTTTGCGCTGCAGGTGGCGAAGATGATCGGCAAGCCTGGCACCGGCGGCTCGGACGCGCATTCAACGCAGGGCATCGGCTACTTCACGGCCGTTTTTGAGGAGCAGCTCGAGAGCGCGGAACAGATGCTCGATCAGCTGCACAAGGGCCGATTCTACCCCGGCCGCGGGCTTGCCGAGGGGAATCTCAACAACTTCTGGGAGACCGCCGAGCCGATCGCTTTTTACGAATAGGCGGCCGGGCGAGGCGAGCTTTCCCGGTTCCGCCGCTTCCGTATCATCCCTCAACGTGGAGCGTCGATGTCCATAACTCCTGAGCCGCAGCGCCGCAACTGGGTTGCCATCGCCGGCATGGCCGTTCTGGTCAGTCCGGGGATCGTCCTTCGCTTTGCGGGGATCGAACCTGATCCGGCGATTGGAGCCGCGGTCTTCGGACTCTCAATTCTGGCGGCGGCGTTTCTCCTGAGCTGGGCGGCCGAGACGGCGGAGATGGACATCTCGCAGGGGCTGGCGCTCGCGGTCATTGCCTTCATCGCCGTGCTCCCCGAGTACGCGGTCGACCTCGTGCTGTCCTGGCGAGCGGGGGCGGACCCGGCGGAGGCGGCGCGCGGGCTCGCGGTGGCGAACATGACAGGCGGCAACCGCCTGCTCATCGGCGTCGGCTGGCCGATCGTGTTCGCGCTGTTCTTCTACCGCACCAAGCTCAGGCAGTTGGTGGTCGATCCCCAGCGGGCGCTGGAGCTCGTCTTCCTGGGCCTGGCCACGCTCTACGTGATCATGGTCCCGTTGCGGCATTCGCTGACGCTGGTGGACACGGTGGTCCTGGTGTCGATGTTCGTGATGTACCTCTTCTTTACGGCGCGGGTGGAGTCCGAAGAGGTCGAACTGGTGGGGCCGGCGCGGGCGATGGGGTCGCTGGCGGACGTTCCGCGGCGGGGTCTTGTTGTCGGTGTTCTCGCCTACAGCGCCGTGGGGATCTTCGCCTCGGCGGAGCCGTTCGCCGACTCGTTGATCGGCCTCGGGCACAATCTCGGCGTTTCGGAGTTCGTGCTCATCCAGTGGCTGGCGCCGCTGGCGTCGGAGTCGCCAGAGGTGCTGGTAGCGGGGCTGTTGGCGTGGCGGGGACGGGCGAACGTTGGGATGGGTGCGCTGATCTCTTCGAAGGTGAACCAGTGGACCTTGCTGATCGGGACGTTGCCGATCGCGTTCGCTATCTCGGCTGGTGAGTTCCACTGGACGCAGGGGCTGCCGCTCGACGGGCGCCAGCGCGAGGAGATCTTCCTGACGGCGGCGCAGTCGGCGTTCGCGATCGCGGTGTTCGCGAACCTGAAAATGGGCACACGCGAGGCCGTGGCGCTGTTCGCGCTGTTTGCCACGCAGCTGTTCATCACGGACGAGCGGGTGCGGATCTACTATGCAGTGGCGTATGCCGTGCTGTGTGTCATTGTCCTGGCGTGGAACCGGAGCGAGCTCCCGGCGACGGGCAGGGCGGCATGGAATGTCTTGCGGGGCCGGAGCGAGGCGGAGGTTGGGCGCGGCGCCGAATCGCCGCCGCTGGTTCGCTAACGGCGCCCTCGCTGCGGCCAACGCGGCCGCGGACTATGCTGCCTCAGGCGCTCGGAAACGAGCGACGCAGGCGCCGAAACGACGAGAGGATGGGCGACACGGTGGGCGTCATCGCGCTTCGATCAGAACAACTCCGGGCCGTGCTGGCCGACGGGGAGCTGCCCGCTTCGACGAAGGAGATCGAACCACTCAGCTCGATCACAGGCCAGGAGCGTGCGCTCGACGCGCTCCGGTTCGGGTTGGACATGGCGCCCGAGGGGTACAACGTCATCATTTCGGGCCTCACGTCGTCTGGTCGCAACGTGGCGGCCGAGCAACTGGTGGTGGCGGCGGCGGCCGAGCGCCCGCCATCCCCGGACTGGTTCTACCTGTACAACTTCGCGGACCCGTTCAAGCCAAAGGCGGCGTCGCTGCCGGCCGGCCTCGGGGGCAAGCTGCAACGGGACATGGCGCGGCTGGCCGACGTCTGCCGGAACGAGGTGCCAAAGGCGTTCGAGAGCGAGTCGTACCAGGAACGAAGCACGAAGGCGTTGGAGCCGGTCTCGAACGAGCGGGACCGCCTGCTCGAAGATCTGCAGCGAGCGGCTGGCGGCCAGGGCTTCACGGTGAACATTACGCCCATGGGGTTTGTCGCGATTCCCGTTGGCCAGGACGGGCGGCCGCTCACGCCGGAAGTTGTCGGCAGTCTGTCGCAGGAGGTGCGCGCGTCGATCGAGCAGAAGCGCGAGGCGGTCGAGACGGCGATCCACGCCACCGTACGCGAACTTCGGCGGTTGGACGCTATGGCGCGGGAGGCGATCGAAGCGCTTGACCGGGATGTCCTGTCATTCGTCGTTGGGCACGTGCTCGCGGAGCTGCGCGCGGCGTATGGCGAATTTGACGGCATGGGGGCGCATCTCGACGCGATCGAGGCGGACATCGCGGCGAACCTCGACCAGTACAAGCGCTTCACCCAGGCCGTCCTCCAGGAGACACCGGCGCAACTCGTGGCGCAGGCGATGGAGGAGCGCGAGCAGCTCTTGAGGCGCTATGGCGTGAACCTCTTCGTCCTGCGCGAAGACGGCGCCGCGAAGGGTGCGCCGGTCGTCCAGGAACGCCATCCCACGTACTTCAACCTCTTCGGGCGGATCGACTACGAGGCGCGCTTTGGCGCGCTGACGACGGATTTCACGCGGATCCGTCCCGGCTCGATGCACCAGGCGAACGGCGGCTTCCTGATCGTGCAACTAGAAGATCTGCTTTCCGACGGGCGCTCGTGGTTGATGCTGAAGCGGGCGTTGAAGACGCACGAGGTGCGAGTCGAGGGCATTGGCGACCTGGTGATGCCGTTCCCGGCGGTGAACCTGGTTCCGGAGGCGATTCCGCTGGACGTGACGGTGGTGCTGGTGGGCCAGCCACATACCGTCGCGCTGCTGGGGGCGCTCGATCCGGAATTCGGCGAGCTGTTCAAGGTGCGCGCTGAGTTCGAGCCGGACTCGATGGCCGGGGAGGAAACCGTACGTTCGTACGCTGCCTTCGCGCGCAAGATTGCCGACGCCAACGGATTGCCGCCGTTCGACCGCGACGCCCTGGCGGAGATCGTTCACTACGGGAACCGGCTGGCGGCGCGACAGGACCGGCTGACCTCGCGCTACGGCGCCATCGCCGATCTCTGCCAGGAAGCGGCTCAGATCGCGATGAGGGGGCAGGCGAGCGTGGTCGCGGGGGAGCACGTGTTGGCGGCGACCGAAGCGAAGCGCCGGCGTTCGAGCATGGTTCCCGACCGGCTGCGGCGGATGATTACGGAGGGGACGCTGCGGGTCGAGACGGCCGGTCGCGAGGTTGGGCAGGTGAACGGGCTCGCCGTGTACGACATCGGGAACTTTGCCTTTGGTACGCCGATGCGGATCTCCTGTCGCACGGGGCTGGGCCGGCGTGGGGTCGTGGCCATCGAGCGCGAGGTCGAGCGCAGCGGGGCGATCCACTCGAAGGGCGTGCTGGTGTTGAGCGGCTACCTGATCGGCGCATTCGGGCGGGAGCGGCCGTTGACGTTTACGGCCAGCCTGACGTTCGAGCAGAGCTATGACGAGGTCGAAGGCGACAGCGCGTCGTCGGCGGAGCTGTACGCAATCCTCGCCTCACTGGCGGACGTGCCGGTGCGCCAGGACATCGCGGTGACGGGCTCGGTCGACCAATTCGGGCGGGTTCAGGCGGTCGGCGGCGTGACGGAGAAGGTCGAGGGGTTCTTCGACGTCTGTTCCGAGCAGGGGCTGAGCGGCAGCCAGGGAGTCGTCATCCCGAAGACGAACGTGATCAACCTGACGTTGCGGCCAGACGTTATCCGGGCCGTCGCGGAGGGCCGCTTCCACATCTGGGCGGCCGAGCGGATCGAGGATGGGCTGGAGCTGCTGACCGGCGTAGATCGGAA
>JAKALX010000313.1 GCA_021823905.1 Chloroflexota bacterium
GCTCGACTGGAACGAGCCGTCAATCCGCTTCTATCGCGCGCTGGGCGCCCGCCCCATGGACGAGTGGACGACCTACCGGGTGGACGGCGAGGCGCTCGAACGCCTGGCGCGCGAAGGGCCCGGCCACCGGGGCTGATCGCCGCGCCAGCCGTTGGTGCAAGCGGCGCACGCGAAACCGAGGCGCTGGCAAGACACCGGACGCCCCGTTTCCGCGGAACTGGTTACGGCTCAGGCGGCCTTGACGAGCTCCAGGTCGACGGAGAGTTTCACGTCATCGCCAACGAGGAAGCCGCCGGCTTCGAGTGCGGCATTCCAGTTGAGACCGAACTCTTTGCGGTTGATCTTGCCCTGCGCGCTCAGGCCGACGCGCGTGCCGCCCCACGGATCCTTTACCGGACCGCTGACTTCGCCGTCGAGCGTGACGGGCTTCGTGACTCCGCGGATGGTGAGGTCGCCCACGATCCGATAGTCCGACCCGCCGCGTGATTCGATCTTCTTGGAGGCGAAGACGATCTGGGGGTGGGTCTCGGCGTCGAGGAAATCCGCCGAGCGGAGGTGCGTGTCGCGCTGGCTGTCGCGCGTGTCGATGCTGGCCGCGTCGATTCGCACGGTGGCGCTTGAGTTGGCGAGGTTGGTCTCGTCGACGTTCGCGTCGACCGTGAAGGTGGCGAAACGGCCCTTCACGCTGGCGATGACCATGTGGCGGACGCTGAACTCGATAGAGCTGTGGACGGTGTCGAGGTTCCAGGGCATAGCGGGTTGTTTTCCTTGCAATGATATGGTAGCTCGGCTACCGGATGTAAGGATGATAGTCTCCGTACCTACACTCGTCAAGAGGGCTACGAAACGTAGGGACCTTCTGCTATAATCTGCTTATGAATACTCAGGACCACGCTCCCGATGCCCTGTCGCCGTACTGTGCCGTCTTTCAGGCGACCGTCGAGCTCATCGGCCGCAGGTGGTCCGGCGCCATCATCCGCGCCTTGCTCGCCGGTTCTACCCGCTTTGGCGACGTTCTCTCTCGGGTTCCTGGCCTTTCCGATCGGCTGCTCTCCGAGCGCCTGCGCGAGCTCGAATCCGCGGGGATCGTGTCGCGGGTTGTCTATCCCGACATCCCGGTGAGAATCGAGTACCGCCTTACCGACAAGGGCCGTGAGCTCGAAAAGATCGTCGCCGACATCGACGCCTGGAACGCCCGCTGGCAGGGCGACGTGGCGGCAGCCGCGCAGTAACGTGCCCGCTCAGTCGTTCTTCCAGAATTCGCGCACGGCCCCGCGGCGCGCAAGCTCCGCGCGAAGATCAAGCAGCGCGGTGTACGTCGGAACAAGGAACACGTCGTTCCCCGCGTGCGTCGCCGCGAGCACCGCGTCGAGCAATGCCGCGGGCCCCTTGACCGCCTCGGGTGATGGCCAACCGGCGTACCTGAGCCGTAGCGCCATGTCCTCGACACGGTCGCCGCTCGCCCAGCAGGCGGCCAGCCGGTCCTTCACGATCTCGTAGTCCACGTCCCAGATCCAACTGACGTCCCGGCCGTCGGCGAAGCGGTCATTCAGAAGCACCGCGACGTTCAATCCCGGCCCGGGGTCGATCGCCGCCAGCAGCCGGAACACCTGGTTTGCGCCCGCCGGGTTCTTGCAGAGCATGAGCCGCAGGCGCCGGCCCTCCAGTTCGACGAGCTCCTGGCGCCCGAACGCCGGGCGGACGCCGGCCAGGCCCGCCACGACTGCCGCCGCGGGCAGCTCCAGGATCTTCGCCAGCGCGACCGCCGCAAGCGCGTTCGAGACGTTGTAGAGACCCGTCAGCGGCATCGTCACTTCGCCGACGCCGCTCACGCGAAACGTCGCGCGTTCCAGTTCCAGGCGAATGTCGGTCGCGGTTGTCTCCGTCTCGGCGCGGGCGCGGCCGCAACCGGTGCAGCGCCACCAGCCGGCATGGGCGAAGTAACGGCGGCTGTAGGCGAACGATCCGCCACACGTGCGGCACCAGCGCGCGTCGACGGCGCCCACCTGCTCGGTTGCGAACGCCGGGTCGTCGAGCCCGAACCAGTGGATCGGTCCCGCCCAGCCGTCGGCCAGCTCGGCAACCGACGGGTCGTCGGCGTTCAGGACGAGTGTCGCGTCCTTCGGCGTGAGGGCGAGCGCGTCGCGCCACAGCGCCGCGACCGTGTCGACCTCGCCGTAGCGGTCGAGCTGGTCGCGGAACAGGTTCGTGAAGGCGATTGCCCGGGGCGCCAGGGACGCGGCGGCGGCGGGCAGCGTCGCCTCGTCGGTCTCGAAGAGTCCCAGCGTCTCGGCGGCCGCCGGAATCCGCCCGAATGGCCCGGCGCGGGCGATCAGCTCGCTTGCGATGCCGCGCATCAAGTTCGAGCCCTCGCGGTTATGCAGGGAGGCAATTCTGGCTTCCTGGAGTGCGCGCGCGAGGATGCGGCTCGTCGTTGTCTTCCCATTCGTGCCGGTGACGAGCACACTCCCCCGGCCGAGCTGGCGTCCCAGATCGCGAACGATAGTTCCGTCAACGCGCTCGGCAACCAGCCCCGGCAGAGCGGTGCCTCCGCCACGGCCGAGCAGGCGCGAGGCAACGGCTGCTCCCTTGCCCGCCATCACCGCGACTGCGACGCGTGCCTTCACCTGTTCAGTAGGCCGCAGGCTCAGCACGCAAGCAAGCGCAACGCCAATCGGCAATCGGCAATCGTGAATCGTGAATCGTGAATCGTGAATCGTGAATCGTGAATCGCTAAGGCGTCGGCAGGAAGAGGGAGTACTTCCCGGCCGTCGGCTGGCCACCGAAGAGCGGCGAGCCAATCGTCAACGTCATCGGCCCGGTCGTCGGCCCCACGCCGCTCTTGATCGCCACGACGAGTGTGACGGTTCGGCCCTGCCCGCTCGAAACCACGACGTCGGCACGGCCGCCGAGGGTCGCGAGTGGCGCAAAGACCCGGCCGGCGGCTGCGAGCTGCGCGTCCTTCAGCGTCACCTGGCCGAACTCCCGCCCGGCGTTGGTAATCCAGAGATCTATCAGGATCGCGTCCGTCATGCCCGCGGCTTGCGCCTTGCCTACCGAGCTCGCGAGCGTGAACGCCTCCTGCGTGCCGGTGGCCATGAGGATGCAACGGAAGTACTCGATGGGATAGGTGCTCGACTTCGTTGCCTTCACCGAGACGCCGTTGATCGTCTGCTCGATCGCGAGCGCGACGCTCGTCTCCTGCATCGCGCCGCACTGCGTCGGCTGGCGCGACAGGTCAGGCTGAGTCTGCTGAGTGGTGGTCGCCGGTGGCGTGCCCCGTATGCCGGCGACGTCGGAGCCCGTCTGCGCCGTGGCCGCTCCCGCGGTTCCAGCCTGTTGATTCTGAACAAGCGCGGTTTGGGCGCCTGGCTGCGCCGTCGGAAGAACAACTGTCGCTGTGCTCTGCGCCCGGCCCGGGGCAGGGGTTGGAGTGGCCGTCGAAACCGGGGCCGCGGCAGTCGCGCTGGCGGTTCGGACGGCGGCTGCCGCTTCGCCCTTCGCGCCGCCAGGCTGGACAGCGAAGGCTACAACCGTCATGCCGGCAACCACTGCCAGGGGAAGGAGAAACTGTGGCTTCCGCAGCCAGGCAAAAACAACTGGCGAGATGAGCGGAGGCGGAGCGACTGGCCGCTGGTCCATCGCCCCAACCCTATCGTTCAGCCGCTTCGTGCCGCGATCCGGAAAACCCCGATTCGCACGCGGCAGGATCCCCCGAATGAAGGCTCCCGCCGCGCGAGTCTGCTCACTTCCAGTGGCGCCTCGCCCCGCGGCCGAGCGGCTCGGAGCGGGCCGCGCCAGACCCAATTTTTCACCGCGCGGGTACTTGACTTCGATCCCCCGGGGTGTAAGTTGAAAACGAAGAACGCGCGCGGTGAACTCCAAATGATGAGGCCCGCGGCGGAATTCCGGAGGTGACGTAGTGATGCACAACAAGCTTCACGCCGTCTACGGAGTTTGGATAGTGCAGACTGCTGGTCTGCGCTGAGCAGACCAGGCGCGGCAACCGCTCGAGGCCGCACCCCGATGTTTGCCACACTTGCCCGGGTTCGCTTCTAAGGACATGCGATGTGTCCGCGCCCGGATCGCTCCCGCTGGGAGCGGCAATGGGGAACAGGCCAACGACGAGCGGTACTCGTCACCGGGTAGCCGCCCCGGCTATCCAGCGAATCGAGTTTCAATAACAGGCCCCGGCAACACCGGGGCCTGTTTGCGTCTGGTGCGAACCGGCGAATGCAGGCTACTCCGAAAGAGCGGAATTCATCGTCCCGATCGTGGTCTGCCCATGCACGTCGACGTTCACTTTCGCGTTTGAGTCGAGCTCGGCCGTGCCGACGACGAACTGGAGCGGCACCGTGCAATTGCTGTCGTACTTCAGGAACGCCGCCGGCGCATAGATGGCCCCGCTCGGCGCCGTCGACGAATTAGAGTCGAACACGATCGGCGTGTGCGAGGAACGGTCCTGCCAGATTGTCAGGTTCAGGTATGGGGCCCCGTAGGGCTTGATGTTGAGGGCCGAGTTGCTGGTGATGACGATATTCCCGGTCGTCGGGCAGCTTGCGGCGGCACACGTGTTGTAAAGGAGGACGCCCGCGGTGCCGTCGAGCTTCGTGTTGCTGTCAAATTTGAGGCCGAAGCCCTCGAACACATAGATGCCGTGGCCGAAGGTAATCGTCGAGTTCGACGAGGCTTCGAATCCCCCCGTGAAAACGTAGTTGCCGGGGTTAAACGTCGCCCGTGTGTTCGAGTCGAACAGCATCTTGCAGTCGTAGAGGCCGGGGTTGAAGGTGTAATTGCCCCCGGTCGTGTACTTGCAGGTCGAATTGGGACCAGCGCCCATGATCTTCGTGCCTGTCTTG
>JAKALX010000314.1 GCA_021823905.1 Chloroflexota bacterium
CCCTGAACCCCACCCGATTCCGGCCGCTCACGAGCGCAAGCGCGGTACACTCCAAACGTGACCGGTGTCTCGTCGCGCGTGTTCGAGTCGATCCGAGGGCTGGTTGGCAACACGCCGCTGGTCGAGCTGCACACGCTTTCGCCGAAGCCGGGCGTGCGGCTATTCGCCAAGCTCGAAGCGCAGAACCCGACCGGGAGCATCAAGGACCGGATCGTCCTCCGGATCCTGGACGCGGCCCGAGCGAGCGGCGAGCTCGAGCCGGGGCAGCCGATCGTCGAGGCTTCGACCGGGAACACGGGCGTGGCGCTGGCGATGTTCGGGCGGCTGCTGGGCCACCCGGTCGACGTCTGCGTTCCCGACAGCGTCTACCCGGAGATCGAACAGCTCCTGAAGGTCTACGGGGCGCGAATCCGGCGGGTGCCGCGGCAGGCGGGGATCAAGTCGGCGCGCGAGGTGGCGCTCCAGGTTGCGGCGGAGACGGGCGCCTACTACCTCGGCCAGTTCGACAGCCCCGAGAACGCGCGGACGCATTACGAGACGACGGCCGAAGAGATCTTGCGCGACGTGGGGAACGTCGACGTCCTGGTCGCCGGCATGGGCACGGGCGGGACGCTGAGCGGCGCCGGCCGGCGGCTGAAGGAAGCGAACCCGGACTGCCACGTGCTCGGCGTCGAGCCACGGCTTGGCGTCCACGTCCAGGGGCTGAAGTCGCTGGCGGACGGGTTCATCCCGCCCGTGCTGGAAGAGGACGTGCTCGACGGGAAGATCATCGTCGGGAACCGGCACGCCTTCGCCCACGCTCGCCAGGCGATGCTGGCGGAAGGGCTATTCGGCGGGATCAGCTCGGGCGCGGTGCTGCACGCGGCGATGCGGCTGGCGAACCGGATCGCGCGCGGCAACGTCGTCATGATCTTCGCCGACGGCGGCTGGAAGTACCTGGGCACGGATCTCTGGACGATGGACGACGACGACCCCACGTTCGAGGCGTTCGAAGCCCACGAGGATCCGCTCGACGACGTGCTCTGGTGGTGAGGGAGCTGCAAGGCACCTGGCAGCGTGGAGCGACAATGCCGAGGCCCGCGCGGTAGCAAGGGCGCGAGGCAGGTCATTCACAGGCGCTCCCCCAGCCACCCGCGACCGGCGCCGCCCTGCTCGTGAGACTCTTCGTGGCGAGGTCGCCACGCCCTTGCTACCGCGCGGGCCTCGGATAGGCCGCCGAGCGCCAACTCCTACATGCCGCGGAGCGAGAAGCGGTAGGTGTTGAGCATCGCGCCGAGGGCCATGATGACGAGCGTCAGGACGAGGCCGGTGATGCTCAGGGTCATCGAGCGCCTACGGACCGCGCGGATCTCTTCTTCGCTGACGTTCTCACCGTTGGCCTGCGCTTCGAGGCGGTCCATCAGCCTGGGACCGACGATGAACGTGTGAACCGCGAGGACGCTGAGCATGACGGCAAGAACGCCCATCTTGATCGTGAAGACGGCGCCAAAGCGAACGTCGTAGAAGCCGGTATCCGGCCCAATCGCGTAATAGCCCTTCCAGGAATAGATGAGGTAGAGCCCGGCAACGAGGATGCAGAGCAGGCCAGCGCCGCCGACATAGCCGAAACGGCGGGTAATCGTGCGCATCGCCTTGAGGCGAACCTGCATGTCCTCGATGCCACGCGAGGCAGGCGCCCACGCGAAGGCGAGAAAGAACTGCGGTCCCACGAAGAGGGCGATGCCGAGGATGTGCAGCCAGATGGCGGCTGCGTGAAAGGTTTCCTGCACGGGTGCTGCCCCCTGGAGCGCGTTGCCACCATTAAACCCGCAAAGGCGCTAAGAACGCAGGGGCCTCGCGAACGGCAAGGCCATCCTTCGCGTCCTTCGCGTCTTTGCGGTTCGATCTGTCGCGAGCGGAGGCGATCAGGCCTGCTTGACCAGGTAGTCGCCGTACTGTTCGCGCAGCTTGATCTTCTGGAACTTGCCCACCGAGGTCTTCGGGATCGCGTCGAGGACGACGAAGTCGTCAGGCAGCCAGAACTTCGCGAAATGCGGCTCCAGGTGGGCCCGAAGCTCGTCCTTCGTCGCCGACTGGCCGGGCTTGAAGACGACCGCCGCGAGCGGCCGCTCGTCCCACTTGGGATGAACGGCGGCGAAGACCGCGGCTTCGAGGACGGCCGGGTGCGACATGATCGCGTTTTCAAGTGCGACCGTTGAGATCCATTCGCCGCCGGACTTGATGACGTCCTTCGAGCGGTCCGTGATGGTGAGGTAACCGTCCGCGTTGATGGTGACGATGTCGCCCGTCTTGAACCAGCCATCGGGCGTGAAGCGATCCGCCTGCTCGGAGTTGTTGTAGTACGAGGCAGCGACCCACGGTCCGCGAACCTGGAGCTCGCCCATGGTCTCGCCGTCCCAGGGGAGCACCTTGCCCTCCTCGTCGACGTGGCGGGTTTCGACGAACGGGACGGAGAAGCCCTGGGTCGACCAGACCTTGAGCTTCTCTTCGTGAGGCGCGTCGGCCATGTGGTGCTTCACGCGGGCGAGCGAACCGATCGGGCTCGTCTCGGTCATGCCCCAGGCGTGGGTGACGATGAGGTTGTGGCGCCGCTTGAAGCCGTCGATCATCGCGGGCGGCGCCGCCGAGCCGCCGATGACCATGGTGCGAACGCTGGAGAGGTCCCACTTCCCGGGGTTCGCGTCGAGCAGCGCGAGGATGCCCAGCCAGATCGTCGGGACGCCGGCCGCGAGGGTGACCTTCTCCCGCGCCATGAGGTCGAGCAGCACCTCGGGCTGGAGGTTCGGGCCGGGGAAGACCATTTTCGCGCCGGTGAGGACCGCCGCGTAGGGCAGGCCCCAGGCGTTCGCGTGGAACATCGGGACGACGGGGAGGATGGCGTCGTTCTCGCCGACCGCCAGCGTGTCGGTCATGGTGACGGCCATGCTGTGGAGCATTGCCGAGCGGTGCGAGTAGAGGACGCCCTTTGGGTTGCCCGTCGTACCCGAGGTGTAGCACATCGCGGCGGCGGTCCTCTCGTCGAGCCGGGGGTAGTCGAACTGGTTGGACTCGGCGGCGATGAGCTGCTCGTAGTCGAGATAGCCGGCGGGCGTCGGTCCGTCGTCGGGAATGACGACGACGTGGCGGAGGCTTGGGAGGTCGCCTTTGAACTGTTCGAGCAGAGGGAGGAGCGAGCGGTCGGCGATGATGACCGTGTCCTCCGCGTGGCGGGCGATGTAGGTGAGGTCGCTCGGATGGAGGCGCAGGTTGAGCGTGTGGAGAACCGCGCCCATGGCCGGGATGGCGAGGTAGGCCTCGAGATGCCGGTGATGATTCCAGCAGAGCGTGGCGACACGGTCGCCCTCCTTCACGCCGAGGCGCTTCAGCGCGTTCGAGAGCTGCTTCGTGCGGCCGTAGTAGTCACCGTAGGTGTAGCGAAAGAGCGAGCCGTCGGCGTTGCGGGTCACGATCTCGTTCCGGTGGAAGAGGGAGCCGGCGCGCTCGAGCACGTAGCTCAGGTTGAGCTGGTAGTCGTCCATCATGCAGCCGTTGAGCATGGCAAAGGGCCTCCGTTCGAGGTGAGTGGAAGCGAATCATAGTCCAGACCGGAGCGAAGTGATCGAAGACGAGAGATCAGAGACAAGAGATCGGCGCACCGCAGGGCCGCGGCGCCGGCCATCGGCGACGCTGTCTCTTGTCTTCAGTCTTTGGTCTCGGCTCTCGGCTTCGTCGCCTTCAGGGAGTACATCAGCGGAACCAGGTCTTCCTGGCCCGAGGGAAGGCGCCAGCTCAGCCGGTTTATGTAGCGGCCTTCCGGGGAGGCGCCGGCTTCGGAGCTCACCATCCAGGGGAGCGCTCGCCAGACAACCTCGCGGTGCTCGTGGAGGAAGTCGAGCCGCAGCCCAGCCTCGATGAGGGCGGTCACGACCTCTCCAAGCCCGTGGTTCCACTCGTAGGTGGCGCGATTGGCGAGCTGGGGGCCGTCGACGTACGTGCCGTCGCTCCAGAACTCGTTGGCGTGTTCGGTCTCGAAGTAGGAATAGCGCATGACCAGCAGCTGGTCCTCGCGCTCGTCGTCGATCCCCCAGAGAACGGGGTGGCCCTCGTAGAGATAGAGAAACCCGCCGGGCTTGAGGAATCCCGACACTACCCGCGCCCAGGCGCGAATATCGGGCAGCCAGCAGAGCGCGCCGATGCCGGTGTAGACGACGTCGAAGGTCTCATCCAGGACAGAGGGCGCGTCATACACATTGGCCCGGACGAACCGCGCGTCGTCGATACCGACCTGTTTCGCGAGCGTGCGCGCCCGTTCGACCGCCGGCTGAGAGAAGTCCACGCCGGTGACGCGGGCGCCGAGCCGTGCCCAGTTGAGGGTGTCCATGCCGAAGTGGCACTGGAGGTGGAGGAGCGAGCGCCCACGCACGTCGCCCACTTCGTCGATTTCGACGGGATAGAGCGTCTTCTCGCCGCGCAAGAAGCCAGCGAGGTTGTAGCCCTCGGAGGCGGCGTGGACGGGCACCAGCTCGTCCCAGCGGGCGCGGTTGGCGCCGAACTCCGGTGCGTGCGCGCGGACAATCGGCGACTGCTCGTTCTCCATCCGGAGATCGTACAGCAAGAAGACCAGAGACCAGAGACTCAAGACCGAAGACGAGTCGAGCCGTGGTCGGCCTTTTGTCTCTGGTCTCTTCGTCCCCGTACCCTAGTAGCGATGCGACTCACCCTGGAGATCGAAGGTGACGGCACGGCGCCGCCGATTCCTGGCGACGGCGCGGAGCTGGTGGCGTTGATGTCGTTCGCGGTCATGCGCGGGTTCGGCGCGACCCACCCGCTGGCCGCGCTGGCCGACCGCCTGCAGGCGCTGAAGGT
>JAKALX010000315.1 GCA_021823905.1 Chloroflexota bacterium
CGTTCTCTTCGACATCGGCGGCGCGACGCCGGGATACCAGTTGACCGTCAACGTGGCGTACCCGGCCAAGCTGACGAATCCGCTCCTGGGCACCGTCGACACCGTGGTCAACCTCCAGACCACGAACATCCTGGATTCGCCGCCCGTCTTCTGCACCGGCCCGCTGCCCGCGTCGGGGAAAGCGATCCACGGCTCCCTGGTCATCCCCTGGGAGACGGCGCCGTTCGTCAGCCCGTTTCCACGCGCCAAAGTGGCGATCCAGTACGTCCTCCAGCCTCTGACCGACCTGGCGCCCCTCGTGCCGCCCAAGAGGTAGCGGTCATCGCAGCGATCCCAGCGATCACCATCTCTCCGACGACCTGGTACCTATCCATAGGCTCCAACGCCTTGATCTCGATGGGTGGCTGGTGCGGTCCGAGACCGATAGATGCTCGAACGAAAGACCGGCTGCGCAGAACCGACCCACGCACGAAACCCGGCCTCACGCGCCACACGCTCGCCGGCATCTCAGCCTGCGAAGGGACGAACCTCGTCCCCTTGACGCGAGGCTCCTGACGAGCGGCACCCTTAGCGCTTGCCCTGGCGCTCGAGCTGCAGCTCCCACCGGATGATCTCATCTTGGGCCGTGCGGGCGTCGGGCGCCCCAGGCGCCGCCTCCAGGTAGATCTTCATCAGCCGTATGGCCTCGCCGTGGCGCTTGAGCTGGCCGTTGAGCAGCGCGGCGTTGTAGTACAGCTTGGGAACGTACGGCGCCAGGCGTATCGCCCGGGTGAACTCAGGCAGGGCGCCCTTCAAGTCGCCGTCTTTGATCAGCACCTCGCCGCGCACCACGTGGCGGCGCGCCTCCTCGGGCAGCTCGGGCGGGGTCGGCAACTTGCCCGCGGCCGCGAATAGCGCGGCGCGCAGAATCACGGCGTCCTGCTCGTCGCTCGCGAGCCGTAGCGCGCCGACATACTCGCCGAGCGATTCCGCAACCTTGCCCTCGGCCTCGAGCGCCCGTGCCCGGTCGAGATGCCCCTGACGAAGCGGCGCCAGCGCGGTGGTCAGCGCCGTCCGCTCGCGCGAGAGCGGCACGTTGCGCGGGTCGAACATGTTGCGGTTCTCGTCGTAGATCTCGGCCGCCTTCTCGATCTCCCCCTTGCGGGCGAGACACAACGCCTGCGCCACCTGGCGGAACGGCACCTCGACGTGGTTGGCGTTGGTCCGGATGACTGCCAGCGCGTCGTCGAGCTTTCCTGCATCGATCAACGCGAACCCGCGCGCCGTGCGCGCCCAGGAGTCGTCGGTCTTGAGCGCCGTGGCCTTCTCGGCGAACGCGGCCGCGCGGTCGAGCTCGCCTTTAGCCCGGTAACACAGCGACTGGAGGGCGTAACCCTGTGCCGCCGCTCCCGGTCGCAGGAGCTCGCGCACGACGTCCACCGTGAACGGCAAGAACTTCCCCCGGCGACCGAGTTTGAGCGCCACCTTCGTGCCGGGCGGGCCAGAGATCATCTCCGCGACCTGCTCCACCGTTGATACGCCCTTCGCGTTCGAGATGGACCCCATGCCCGCCTTGGCGACCTTCTCGCCGTCGACCTTGTAGAGCCAGTCGCCGACGAGGATGCCGGCCCGCGCGGCGGGACTGCCGGGCTCGACGCTGCCGACGTAGAACGGGGCGGGGACCGTCGTCAGCGTAATGCCGATCCGACCTTTCTCGGCGTCCGCGACCATGGCGTTGGCCATCGCGATCGCCTCGTCGTACCGGCCCTGAAGGTAGCGGGAGAGCGCCAGCCAACGTTGTGCCTCGGGCCTCTTGCCAGCTTCGAACGCCTTGGCGAACGCAGTCGCCGCGTCGTCGAAAAGCGCCGCCCGGACCGAGAGGTGGCCGAGCGCCTCCAGCAAGCTCGGGTCCTGCGGCGCGAGCTCGAGGCCCTTGCGGACGGTGTCGAGGCCGCTGTCGAGGTCGTCCTTCTGCAGGTAGCACGCGGCGATGGTGTAGAACGCCGCCGGCATCGGCTTGATCTCGTTGACGCGCCTCGCGGCCGTGATCGCGTCGTCCCACCGCCCGAGAGCGAACTCGACGTCGGCGAGCAGCTTGTAGTTTGCGGGATCCTGCGGCTGGGCGACGATCGCCGCCTTGGCGGCGACGAGCGCCTCGCCCGGCTGCCCGAGCGCAAGCTGCGCCGCACCGAGCGTCCACTGCATGTCGCCGTCGTTTGGATTCAGGCGGAGGCCGCGCTGGACCGTCTCCACCGCCTTGCGGTTGTCGCCGGAGAGCCGGTACGCGTTCGCCAGCCAGGCGTAGTACCTCGGGTCGTTGACGTTGGACTTGTCCTGGGCGACGCTGGCGTCGGTCCAGATGAAGATCGCCAGTGGATAGTCGCCCTTGGCGAACGCCTCCCGACCCTCCTGCCACTTGAAAGCGAACGCCGGGGTCGCGGCCGCTGCCATGAAGAGGGCAGCGAGCGCGGCGGCGCGGAGCCTTGACATGGAGCCCTCCTTCACGCGGCGGAAGCCGCCTGGAGCTGGCGTTGCACGGCTTCGAGCTCGTGCCGGATCGATTCCTTCTGCGTCTCGAGGTCCGTGATCGCCTGCGTCACGGAGTCGAGCGCGCGTGCGGCCTCGTCGCGGTCGCGCTGCGCCTCGGCGAGCCGGCGCTCGGCCGCGGCCACGCGAACCGCGTCATCGGGCCTGACCTGCGCCCTGGCCGCCTGGGCCTGCGCTATGGCCGCCTCGCCCTGCTGGCGCGCCGCCTCGGCGCGGCTCCTCTCGGCGCGCAGTTCCCGCAGTCGCTCCTCGATGTCCTGCAGGTGCGCGGCGCGAGCCCGGACGAGCTCGAGCGCTTTCGTGCTCACGGCCAGCGAGGGCCCGGCCTCTTCGGTGGACGGCTCGGGGCGCCCCGGGCCGGGGATCGGCTGCATCTTCGGAAACGAGCACGCCGCCACGACCGGCTGCCCGCGCATCGCGCGATCACCTTGCTCGCTGAGGACGCGGGCGCGTGCCGGGTCCGTGTCCACGGCCGCGAGCGCCATCTGCGAGAAGTAGGCGGCGCAGAGCGCGCGCTGCCAGTCCTGCAGCCCCGAGGTATCGAACGTCGCGCGCGAGAGGGGCGCGAACTCCGGGCCGTCGGCCGGCGGCGTCTCCCACTTGAAGCCCTCGAGGCCGCGGATCGGCGTGGACTCCGGCACGGGGGCCGGCGTCGGCGCCTGCGGCGTGGCGCCGGTCCCGTGCAGCCGGTCGAGCAGCTCCTGGCCCTCGCTCTCGGCCCGGGTCTTGGCGGTCGCGCGCGCCCTGGCCGCGTGCACCTGGAACGCCTGCCACTCGGCGAGGAACTTCCTGTTCAGCGCCTCGAGCTGTTTCTGCGCGGCCTCCGCGGCGGCGCGCTGCGCGTCGATGGCGGAGGTGTCGACCTCGATCGGTTCGAACGCGGTGGCGAGGAGCCCGCCGATCAGGGAGCCCGCCATCCCCGCCGCGAACGACTTCGGCGTCCCGAAGAACGTGCCGTTGCTGAACGAGGTGCACTTCGGGGTCGAGTCGTTGGTCGGACACTTGCAGCCCTTCGGCATGTGGGGATCGATCGCCCATGCCTGGAGGGTCGCGTTGCAATCGCGAGTCTGGGCTGATGCCGGGACAGACGCGGCAAGCAGCGCGAACATCGCAGCGAACGCGGAGACGCAGGCGAAACGTCTCATTGTTCCTCCTCCTACCGCCTGTTCATGGCCCGGAGGTGAAGGTATAAGTACCCGCGCGCAAGTATGTCGGTCGGATGATGCACTAGTCAACCCCAGGCCAACCCCCTCGCGTGCCACATGATGTCCTCGACCGCATCTCAGCCTTCAATGGCCACGATGACCGTGGGTCGGGGGTGGCCGGTCCTGCAGCGACGAGAAAGAGGGGGAAACACCCTTACGGTAGTCGATGATGCTCCCGCCAGGCCAACCGGCAGGGGGGCTTCTCGACGACTGGTGAGGTTGGTGGGGTCAGTGCTCAGAGGGGATCGGCAATTCCAGTCCCCAAGTCCCAACCTCGTGAGCTTGCGGCAGGTGATCCGGTGCGGCGTCGTCGCGGTGTCGCCGAGCTACTGCTTGCGCCACTCGCCTCCCGGAACCGCGACAACCACGTACCAGGCAGTGTTCTGTACCCACCGCGCTCCAGTTTGTCAACTGGGCCGGACCTGACACCCACCCCGCTGGTCGACCTCTGTCAACTTCGACGGACCTGGCGTGCGCCAGGCAAAGCCTGGAGAAGGGGGAAGAGATGACCTAGTGGCCTGTAACGGTTGAAGTGGAACCGAGGAACGGGATCCGACGAGTTGGGTCGGAGTAGCTCCAGCGGATGGGTTGCGGCGCCTGGTTGTGGCGGCGGATGGAGCGCCTAAGCTCTGTGGCGAGATCGGCGGTGGAGGCAAGCACTCCGCGGGGATCGGTATCACGTCCGGCAAAGTTGACAAAGTGGGAGTCGCCCGGCAGGTCGGCGGCACGACACCCGAGGTCGCACGCCCGCCGAGAGCGTGTGTCGATGACTCTATCTGTGCCGGCCTGGCGCTCTCGGCCGTGGGAAGCGGACAGGAGCGCGGAGGCCGGCGGAGGTTTGAGCGCGCCGCGGCCCGATGGCTCTTGCCGGATCTCGAGATCGGCTGCGCACGCGGTGAGGTGCCGAGATAGAGGATCGGTCTTTGCCAACCTCGCCGGACTTGGAGGTCCTATGAGTAGACGTGAGCACGAAATGCTAGAGTCAAACCGTGCTTCCCGAGTATTTCGCGATCATCGGTGCCATCATCGGTTCGCTCGGCGGCTGCTATTACCTGTACGAGACCATCGTCGGCAACGCCCAGCCCAACCGCGTCACGTGGCTGC
>JAKALX010000316.1 GCA_021823905.1 Chloroflexota bacterium
GATCTATGCGCCATGGTGGCTGCCTGCGCTGTTCGTCGTGCCGGTCGCCGGCTTCTTCATCCTCCGCCGGCGGCGGCGCCACGCGATCGTCGCCACTATCTGCATCCCACTGGCCCTGTTCGGGGCATGGCGCTTCGCCTCCTGGCGAGACGCGGCTCCGCCCGACACTGCCCGCTACGTCGGGACAACCGTCACGGTCGAAGGGACCGTCGCCTCCGAGCCGGACCCCGGCCAGTCATGGACCTCCTACGACGTCGCTGTCGACCGTATCCGCGAGGGCGCCGGCTGGCTTCGAACCGATGGCCGCGTCCGCATCACCACGGGCCAGTACGACGAGTACCTCCCCGGCACGCGGCTGCAGCTCACCGGCGCCCTCAAGGAGCCGCCGTTCTTCCCTGAGTTCGACTACCGCGGCTATCTCGCCCGCAACGGCGTCTTCGCCACCATCTCGCAGCCCGAGATCGTGGTCCTCCGTGGCCCGCCGCGCTGGTCCGTCGCCACGCAGCTCACCCGGCTCCGGCTGGCCCTCGATAGCGGCCTCCAGCGCTCACTCCCCGAGCCGGAAGCGTCCCTTGGCGCCGGCATCGCCTTTGGCCGCGACGGCAACTTCCCCGACGACCTCTACAACGACTTCCGCGACGCCGGTCTCGCCCACATCGTCGCGGTCTCTGGCTCGAACGTCTCGATTGTGGCGGCGCTTACCTTCGCGGCGTTCATCCCACTGAGCGGGCGCCGCGCCGCGATCCTCCCGGCCGCACTGACCGTCGTCGCCTACCTCTTCGTCGCCGGTCTCTCGGCCAGCGTCGTCCGCGCCGGGATCATGGCGCTCGTCTTCCTCTTCGGGACGTTCCTCGGCCGCCAGCAGAGCGGGTTAGCCGCCCTGGGGCTCTCCGCCATCCTCATGACGGCCATCCAGCCGCAGGCCGCCGCCGACCTCGGCTTCCAGCTCAGTCTCGCCGCCACCGCCGGACTCATCACCTTCGGCCCCTGGATTCGCACCGCCCTCGACCTCCACGTCCGTCGCGGCCGTATGGCTGCGTTCGTCCCCGGGATGGTGGTCCAGGTCGTCGCCCTGACCCTTTCGGCCACGCTCGCGTCGCTGCCCATCGTCTGGGTCAACTTCGGCCGCATGTCGCTCGTCGGCCCCGCCGCCAACGTCCTCGTCGAGCCGCTGTTCGTGGTGGCTTTCTGGCTCAGCGCCCTGACCGCCATAGCCGGCGCGATCTGGCAGCCCGCCGGGTGGCTGCTCGGCCTCGCCGCCTACTATCCGCTTGCCTTCATCACCTCGTTCGTGCGGGCGATCGCGGCCGGTGGCGGCGCCGCAGTTGACGTGCCGAACGCCAGCGGGACCACCGCGCTCCTCGCCTACGTTGTCCTCTGCGCCGCCGGCTGGCCCGCCTACCGTTTCTACGCTCCCGCAATCCCCCAGAGCGTCGAGCATCGGCGCCTCGAACGGCGGGTTCGAAGGTTCGCCTTCGCCGGCGCAGGCGGTCTCGCGGTCCTCGCGGTGCTCCCCGTCACCCTCATGCCGCTGGCCGGGCCCGGCCAGCTCGAGATGACCGTGCTCGATGCCGCCGACGGGGACGCCATCCTCTTCACCACGCCCGGCGGCCATCACGTCTTCGTTAACGCCGGTCCGTCCGGCCCGGTCATCGCCCGCGAGCTCGGAGCCGTCCTCCCGCACTGGGCGCGCTCGCTGGATGCCGTCTTCGTCACCCAGCCCCAGGACGAGCACGCAGGCGCCGCCCCGGCGGTCCTCGACCGATACCACGTGGCGCGCACCTTCGATTCTGGCCTCGAAGGCGGCAAGAGGGCCTACGCGCTTTATGTCGCGAAGGCGCCCGCCCGCCAGCAGCTGAGGGCAGGCGACCGCTTCGACCTCGACGGCGTGACATTCGAAGCCCTCTGGCCGCCAACCGGCTTCGATTCAAAGAGCGCCAACGACGAGGCCCTCGTCCTCCGCGTCACCTACCGCGGCGTCCGTGTGCTTCTGCCATCGAACGTGGGCGCGGCTTCACAGAAGCAGCTCATGGGTCAGGCAGCAGCCGAAGTCCTCGTGGTTCCGCACCACGCCGCCAACAAGACCGACATCCCGTTCATCGGAGCGATTCACCCGCGGCTCGCGATCCTCGTGCTGGGGACGGGCACGTTCGCGGCCCGCCCGAACGACGAGGTCCTCGCGACTCTCGCCGGGACGAAGCTGCTGCGCACCGACGTCTCTGGCCGCATCACTATTCGCACCGACGGCACTCAGCTTGGGTTCGAAACCCGGCGGTGACCGCTTTGCCCGCCAGCCCAATCCCGATTAGCGTTAGTAGTTGGGCCGTCCGCGTCCCTCCCCTTTCACGAACGGAGATTCCTGTGACCAATCGCATCGATGGCCGGCGCCCCGGCGACCTCCGGCCGATCGGCATCACGCCCAACGTCCTCGACTTCGCCGAAGGCAGCTGCATCGTCGAGTTCGGCCGCACACGCGTCCTCTGCGCGGCCAGCGTCGAAGACCGCCAGCCGGCGTTCCTGCGCAACACCCAGAGCGGCTGGGTAACCGGCGAGTACGCGATGCTCCCCCGCGCAACCCACACCCGCAGCCAGCGCGAGGTCGAGCGCGGCCGCCCCGGCGGCCGCACCCAGGAGATCCAGCGACTCATCGGCCGCTCGCTCCGAGGGGTCGTCAACCTCGAGCTCCTCGGCCCGCGATCGATCACGGTCGACTGCGACGTCCTCCAGGCCGACGGAGGCACCCGGACCGCGTCGATCACGGGCGGCTTCGTCGCGCTCCAGCTCGCAATCGCCAGGCTCGTGAAGGCGGGGACCGTCTCGCCATCGGTCATCCAATCGCCTGTCGCCGCGGTCTCCGTCGGCATCGTCCGTGGCGTGCCCATGCTCGACCTCTGCTACGAAGAGGACTCGACCGCCGAGGTCGACTTCAACGTCGTGATGACCGGCGAGGACCAGTTCGTCGAAGTTCAGGGGACCGCCGAGGGGAAGCCGTTCTCGCGCGGCGGCATGGACCAGCTGCTCGATCTCGCGAAAGCGGGCGTTGTCGAGCTGTTCGCGAAGCAGCGCGCCGCGATCGAGGCGGGTCAGCCCACGTAGTGGCCGAGGAACATCCCGCCGATGATGTGCAGATGGCCGTGCTCCTGGCTCTGCATGGCGTCCGGGCCGAAGTTCGAGACGAGGCGGAAGCCGCGCGGGCACATTCGATGGCCGATGTCACGCGCGATTCGGCCAACCTTGCCCATGTCCTCCCAGAGCTCGTCCTGCGTCGAATGACGCTTGAGCATCGCGAGGTACATCACGGGCGCCCAGCGCAGGATGTTCTTGATGACCACCACGTCGTCGTCCTCATAAACGATGGTGCCGGGTTCGAGCCCGGCTACAATGTTGCAAAACACACAATACGAACGCATGAGGCGCTTTCGATTCTAGGTTGGCCCCCATGCTGGTTCAAACAGCGACGCAGGGAGGTCGCCTGATGCCGCAACTGCAGCCGCTCGGCGGCCTCCGCTATTCCGCGGCCGCCGGACCGCTTGACGACCTCCTCGCGCCACCCTACGACGTGATCTCGCCGGCGCAGCAGCACGCCCTGGAGGCGCGCAGCCCCTACAACGCCGTCCGGCTCGAGCTGGCGGAGGGCGGCGAGGAACGCTACGCGCGCGTCGCCGTCATGGTGCGCGATTGGCAGGCCGCCGGCGTCCTGGCCCGCGACCCGCAGCCGATGCTCTACGTCTACGAGCAGCGCTTCGTTGAAGGGGGTCAGGTGTACCACCGGCGAGCGCTGATCGCCGTCGTTGAGGCGCAGCCCTGGGAAGAGGGCGCCGTGAAGCCGCACGAGTTCACGATGTCGGGCCCAAAGGAGGACCGCCTCAAGCTCCTCGAAGCCACCAGGATCCAGTTCAGTCCCGTGTTCATGATCGCCCGTGACCGCGCCGGCCAGCTCGCCGCGTTCCTCGATTCCACCATCACGTCCCGCCAGCCGGACGCAGAGGCGACGAGCATGGACGGCGAGCACCACCGGCTCTGGGCGGTTGAGGCGAGCACGTTCGAGATGCGCCAGATCGCGCCGCTTCTCGGCGAGAGTTTCTACATCGCCGACGGCCACCATCGCTACGAAACGGCGGTGAACTACAAGAACCGCCGCCTTGCCGAACGAGAGCTGCCGCGCGACCATCCGGCCCGTTTCGCCATGACGGCGATTGTGGCCGCGAGCGATCCCGGACTGGTCATTCGGCCGATCCACCGCATGGTCCCCAGGCGCGCGCCAGCAGGCTGGGCGGAACGCATCGGTGATCTCTTCCACGTCGAACAGGTGAAGCTCATCGGCCAGGGGCCGGACCTGGTCGCCGAGCTGAACGCGCTCCTCGCGGGAAACCCGGCGAATATCGTCGCCCTCGGTCTCGAAGGGGAGCAGGCGTACGTTCTGCGGCTCAAGGATCCGGCTGGCCTGACGCCGCTCATCCCACCCGGACGGAGCGCGCGCTGGGCCGCGATCCCGCCGATCGTCCTCCGCTATGGCGTCCTCGGACCGCTCTGGGACATCACCGACGACGACCTGCGGCTCGGCGCCGTCGAGTACTCGCACGACACCAACGAAGTCCTCGATTTCCGGGCCACAAAGGCCGCCTCGACCTGCTTCCTGCTCAACCCTGTGGACATTGGTGAAGTCATGGCCCTTGCCGACCAGGGCGAGCGGATGCCGCAAAAGTCGACGTTCTTCCACCCCAAGCTCGGCACCGGGCTTGTCTTCAACCCGCTCGAACCATAGGACACGACGATGGCGAACGAATTCCGGCTCTCGGTCGACCAGATAGTGGCCGCAATCGGTCTTCT
>JAKALX010000317.1 GCA_021823905.1 Chloroflexota bacterium
TCGGCGGAAGCTGGATCCGGGCGGCCGGGATCGACGCCGCCCGGGCGATGTCGAGCGCGCGCTGGTCAACGTCAGATTCGCCGATGATCTCGACTCGGGAGCCGATGCCGGTGACGTCGAGGTTTAAGTAGAGGCCGGGAAGGCGGTTGACCGCCTGTTCGCGTTCCACGAACGCTGCGCTGCCGAAGAGGCCCGACTCCTCGCCGCTCCAGGCCGCGAAGCAGAGCCCTGGCGGGGGGCCCGAAGTCACCGCGAGCGCTCGCGCCACCTCCAGCATGTTGGCGACGCCGCTGGCGTTGTCGTTGGCCGCGCCCGTCGCCGCGACGGAATCGTAATGGCCGCCGACGATGAGTCCGCAGTGCGCGCCGGGCTTCGAGCGGGCGATGACGTTGGTTGCTTGCGTTTTGCTCGAGGCCTGCGCTTCGACGGTCAGCCGGGCGCCCAGGCGTGCTGCGTCTCGGACCGTTGGCGCGTCCTCGCCCGCCACCGCCACGACCGGGATTGTGCCGCCCTGGCGCGCCCGGCCGTTGACCTGGCCGGGCTGGTTGTTGAGCACGACAAGCGCGGCCGCCCCGAACCTCGTCACGTTGTCGTACTTCTCGGCGAAGGTCAGTGTGCCCCGGTCAGCGACCGCGATCTTACCCGAGAGGGACTGACCCGCGATTCCCGCGTCGTCGGCGAGGCCGACGAACACTGACTCAGCGGTCACGGCGCCACCGGAGCTCCCGTCGAGCGCGACGGCGTCGACAGCCGTTGTTCCGATCGTGACCGATGCGGGCCGGAAGCGATCGCCGGTGAACTCGAAGGGCATCAGTTCGACGTCGTAGCCGTCGGAGCGCAACTCGCCAGCGATGTAGCCGGCGGCGCGCTGCTCGCCCTGGCTGCCGGCCACCCGTGGCCCGATTGTGTTCGCAAGTGTGGCGAGATGCTGCATCGCCCGCTGGACGTCGTGGGTCGGCGGGCCGGTCGCGATGCCGGGCGTCGCTGTTGGCGTCAGCGTTTGCGAGGCTGTCGTGGTGGCCGTGGCGGCAGCGCTTGCCGGTGCGGCAGGAGCCGCGGGTACCGGAGGTGCGCCGCCCGAACAGGCGAGCAGAAAGACCAGGGCGAACAGGACGGGCGCCGCCAGCCGGAAGATCATGGGGGGACCGTACGAGCGGCGCCGTAAAGCGGCCGCAAACGCGTCAGCGGCGGAATTTCTGCTTGAGGCGGGCGAACCGCCCGGGATTCGCGGGCTCATACTGGATGTAGCGGTCTCGCCAGTAGACGCCCTTGGGCGGCGGCGGTGCAGCGGCGGCGCCTGGAGAGCGGAAGAACGACCAGACGAACGCGGCGATGAACAGCAGCACTCCAGTCAGCGAAGCCCAGATGAACGGCTGCGCGAAGGACGAGAGGACGAGGCCGGCAATCATGATCCCGGCGCCGGTGAACAGCAGGGCCGCCGGCGTGATCGCTGGCAGGCTCGCCCGGTGTTCGCGCCGAACCTTTGCCGCTGATTGTTTCTTCGCGCGGCGCTTCTTGACGATCGAGATCGGCGTCCGCTCGGCGTCGGGATCGTCAACGGCCGAAGCAGCGGCTTTTGACGGCGCGTCCTTGTCGAGCCGCGCGAGGATCTCTTCGATCTCTTGCTGCATCTTGTCGGGCATCCCGGTTCTCCCGCTTCAACAGTAGGCGATCGCCGGGGTCCTCGTCGACAATTCCGAATGGATTCTTGACATACTCCCTCGAGAAGGCCCGTGCGGCTGATCGAGTCGCGTTCGGCCGTTACTATTCCCTTCGACAGCCCCCGCGGAGAGTGCCCCATGACCGATGCCATCGAATTCACCGGCAACTACGAAGACCTTTCGACCGACACCGGCTACCAGTTCAAGTTCGTGTGCGAACGCTGCAGCAACGGCTATATGAGCTCATATCACGCCAACAAGCTGGGCGTGGCTGGCGGGCTGATGCGCGGGGCTTCGAACTTCATGGGCGGGATGATGGGCCGTGGCGCCGACTCCGCCTACGACATCCAGCGTGCGATCGGCGGCAAGGGCCACGACAGCGCCCTCCGCGAGGCCGTCGCCGAGATCCGCCCGCTCTTCAAGCAGTGCCGCAATTGCGGAAACTGGCTCTGCGAGCAGGTGTGCTGGAACAAGAACGCGAACATGTGCAAGGAGTGCGCGCCGGTCGCGGACGAAGTCGAGACGCGGGTCCGCGCGCAGTTTGTCGAGACGCAGGTCAACAACGATCAGTTCCTCGAAGAGAACGTGCGCATGAGCGCGAAGGGCACGGAGGTCGCGGCGAAGTGCTCGAAGTGCGGCGCCGCCACCCTCGGCAAGAAGTTCTGCCCCTCGTGCGGCGAAAAAACGGCGATGGCGGCGGCGGCCTTCTGCGGCGAATGCGGCGTGAGGACCACGCCCGGCTCGAAGTTCTGCGGCGAATGCGGCGCGAAGCTGGCGTGACCTCACGATTCACGATTCGGCGGTGATGAGAGAACGCTGAGCGCCGCTGTCGCGGAATCGAGGACGAGCTCGGCCCAGCGTGCGTAAAGCGCCGCTGAGGGGTGCAGGCCGTCGGTTGTCAGCTCGTTTGGGTGAGCGCGCGTGATTGCGGTGATGTCGGTGTAGTCGGCGCCGGCGGCCGCTGTCTCCTCGCGGTTCACCGTGTTGAAGGCGCCGATCTCCCTGGCGATCAACGCCCGGTCGCGGCCTTTCGCGAACGGCGTGACGCCCCAGTCGGGGATGGAGAGGACGATCACGCGCGATGGGTTGCCACCGGCGAAGGCGATTGCCCGGGTGAGGAGTGCCCGGAACTGTGCCCGGTATTCGCCGAGCGTCCGTCCCCGGTACTGGTTGTTGACGCCGATGAGGAGCGAGACGAGGTCGTAGCGACCGGACGGAGCAGCCGCTTCAATGCCAGCAGCGAGCTCGTCGGTGGTCCAGCCGGTGGTGGCGACGATTTCCGGGTTGGCGACGTCGAGGCCACGGGCGCGGAGAAGTGCCGTCAACTGCTCGGGCCAGCGCTCGCCTTCATCGACGCCTTCGCCAATCGTGTAGGAGTCGCCCAGGGCAAGAAACCGCAGCACGTGGGCAAGCATAGCCGGACCACGAATGAGCGCTTCAGTCGGCAATCGGCAATCGCCCATCCCCTATCGTCAGACGCCTTCCTTCACCTTCTCCGCCAGCGCCCGCGTGAACCCGACCGTGCTCGCGATCTCGTCGACTTCCGCTTCGCGGATCGCCTTCACGGAGCCGAACTTCTTCAGCAGCGCCTTCTTCCGCTTCGGCCCGATCCCCGGGATCGTGTCGAGGGCGCTCGTAATCGCGCTCTTGCCTCGCACCTGGCGATGGAAGGTGATGGCAAAGCGGTGCGCCTCGTCGCGGATGCGCTGGACCAGGTAGAGGGCATCGGAGCCACGAGGCAGGACGATCGGCTCGTCATCGCCGGGGACGAAGATCTCCTCGAACCGCTTCGCCAGCCCCACGACGGGGATGTGGTGGACCCCCATCTCCCGCATCGCCTGGGCGGCTGCGCCGAGCTGGCCCTTGCCGCCGTCGATGATCACAAGGTCGGGCAGGGGCCACTCGGATGAGGGAGGAGCGAGGAGGGATGAGGGAGGAGGGATCGGCGAAGAACCAGGGTCGTGTACGGAAGCGTCCCCATCGAAGCTCTGTGCCGTCTCTGCAGTCTCTGCCGTCTCCGTGTCTCCGTGGTTCGCCTTTCGGAAGCGGCGGCGCATGATTTCGGCCATCGTGGCGAAGTCGTCGGCGCCCACCACCGTCTTCACCTTGAAGCGGCGGTACTGGTTGTTCGCGGGCTTGCCGTCGATGAAGACGACCATGCTGGAAACGGGGCTCGTGCCCTGGATGTTCGAGTTGTCGTAGCACTCGATCCGCCGGGGTAACTCGGGCAGCGCGAGCTCCTCGCGCAACTGCTCCAGGGCCTGCTCGGTTTTGTTCGCGTCGGCCAGCCAGCGCACGCGCATCATGTCGAGCGCCTCCCTCGCGTTCTCACCGGCGAGCTGGACGAGGCGCTTCTTCTCACCGCGCTCGGGTTGCCGGATCTCGACGAGGGCGGCCCGCTTCTCGGTCAGGACGGCTTCGAGCTCTTCGCGGTCGGCGGGCTCGACCGGGACGACCACGAGCGTGGGGATGTACTGGGCGCTCTCGTAGTACTGCTGGAGGAAGCTGCCGAGAACCGAGGCGTCGGATTCGCCGCTGGCGCCGTCCAGGACGAACGTGTCGCGGCCGATCATCTGCGTCCCCCGGATGAAGAACACCTGGACGCAGGCCTGGTCGCCGTCACGTGCGAGGCCGAAGACGTCGAGGTCCTCCTTGCGCGTGGTATGCACCATCTGCTTTTCGACCGTGCGTTGGAGGGCGCGAATCTGGTCCCGGATCATGGCGGCGCGCTCGAACTCCATCCGCTCGGCGGCGTCCTCCATCTGCTTCGTGAGACGTCGCACCACGTCGTCGGCCTTGCCTTCGAGGAACAGGATCACCTGCTCGATGACCTCGTCGTACTCCGCCTTCGTGCAGAAGGCGGTACAGGGCGCGATGCAGCGCTTGATGTAGTAGTCCAGGCAGGGTCGCGGATCGCGGCCGGTGATCTCCTTTGTGCAGGAGCGCCAAGGGAAGAGTTTCTTCACGAGGTCGAGCGTCCCCCGGACCGAGCCGGCGCTCGCGTATGGGCCGAAATAGCGCGCGCCGTCCTTCTCGATCCGCCGCGTGATGAAGACGCGCGGCCAGGGGTTCTGGAGGTCGATCTTGAGGTACGGGTAGCGCTTGTCGTCCTTCAGACGGATGTTGAAGAACGGCTGGTGGCGCTTGATCAGGGTGGCTTCGAGG
>JAKALX010000318.1 GCA_021823905.1 Chloroflexota bacterium
CGGGGGCGGTTCTCGTGACCGTTGACCATGCGACGAGCGGAACCGCGACGATCTTCGGGCGAACATACCCGCTCATGGCCAGCGGCGACGCTCTGGCCGGTTTCGTCGGCATCGGAACCGAGGATCCACCGGGGCCGGCGACCATGACGATCGACATCGCTGGCCCCGACGGCGCGAGCCTGCGCTACACGCGCACGCTCACGATCCTGCGAACGAAGTGGACAGTGGACTACATCAACGTCCCGCCCGATTCCGGCGGCGGCGTGCTCGAGGACCCGAGCGTGGGCATCCGCGAACAGAACCGCCTGGACGCGATCTACGCCTCGGTCACCCCGCGGAAGTGGCGCGACCACTGGATCTCGCCGATCCCGGGAAAGCCGGTGCCCGATCCATCCGACGTCAGCGGCTACTTCGGCGAGCAGCGGTCATTCAACGGCGGCCCCGTCGCGGGGCACCACGGCGGGACCGACCTGGGCCTTGCGGCCGGAACGCCCGTGCTGGCCGCGAACGACGGTGTGGTCGTCCTCGCGAATCTGCTCGACGTGCGGGGCAACATGGTGATCATTGACCACGGCGGCGGCGTCTTCACCGGCTACGCGCACATGTCCGAGCTAGACGTGCACGTCGGAGACACGGTGACGCAGGGCGCCGTCATCGGGAAAGTCGGAACCACGGGCCTGTCCACGGGGCCGCATCTGCACTGGGAGATGTCGGTCTCCCGCGTTCTTGTCGACGCCCTTCGCTGGGTCGACGGCAGCCAGGGATTCTGAGCCGATGAGCCTTCCATGACAGCCTGTTTCGAAGTGGCGCAAAGGGCAGACCGCGTGTAACGATTAGTCGCGACAGGTAGCGCGGGGAAGGTGCTCCCGAGGACGTTGGGGGCGTGCTTCCCTGAAATGGCAGGCACAACGACGGCGCGCACCAGGAGCACGCCGGAAAGGCGTTTGAACGGTCGGATGAAACTCGCTCAGCGCGTCGCCCTCGCCACCGCCCTGCTCACGGTCGTTCTGATTGCAATTGGCGCGTACGTTCGCGCGACTGGCTCTGGCCTCGGCTGTCCCGACTGGCCAACCTGCCACGGCGGCGCTATTCCGCCGAACAACCGCCACTCGATCATCGAGTACCTGCACCGCTTCGTCGCCTCGAGCGTCGGCCTCCTCGTCATCGCGACGGCGGTGCTCGCCTGGAAGCGCTACCGGCACGCGAATTTCATCGTCTGGACGTCGATCGTGGCCGTGCCGCTCGTCGGGCTCCAGGGCGTGCTCGGCGCGATCACGGTCTATCGCGAGCTGCCGCCGGAGATCGTCGCGACCCACCTGGTCGCAGCCATGGTCGTGCTCGGATTCGAGCTGGCCGTCTACATCGCCATGTACCTCGAGGATCCGGCGAACAGCGGCCGGCTCGAACAGCTTTCCGGCGCGACCCAGCTGCCGGGGAAGCTCGCCGTGGCGGCGATCGCCTGGCTGGCGGCCGTCATGTGGATCGGCGGATACATGGCGGAAAGCGGCGCCGCCACCGCCTGCGAAGGGTGGCCGCTCTGCAACGGCGGTGTGCTGCCCGCGAACGACGACCAGGAGATCACCCACATGATCCACCGCTACCTCGCGGGCCTGCTCGTCTTCTTCATTGCGGCCTTCGTTGTCGTTGCCTGGCGCCGCCGTGGTGAGCTGTTCTGGGCGGCCCCGGTGGCGATCGCCACCGCCGTGCTCTACATCGCGCAGGTGCTCGTCGGCGCGTTCAATGTCTGGTACGCCTTCCCCGACTGGCTGACCGTCTCCCATACGGCGCTCGCGGCCTGCGTCTGGTTTACGCTGTCGATCGCCGTGCTCTTCACCTTCTACTCCCCGGTGCCCGCGAAAGAGCGCCGCCCGGTCTCGAACGCTGGGGTAACGGCATGACCGTCGGCGAGCTCGCGCTCTCGTCGCGCCCCCAGTGGCTGATCACCGTCCGCAACTACGTGTCGCTCACGAAGCCGGGCATCATCGCCCTGCTGCTGGTGACCACCGTGCCGGCGATGATGGTCGCCTCCCGTGGCTGGCCCAACACCTGGCTGGTCGTCGCCACGCTGGTCGGCGGCACGCTTTCCGCTGGCGCCGCCAACACAATCAACTGCTGGTACGACCGCGACATCGACACGATCATGCGCCGCACGCGCAACCGGCCGCTCGTCACCGGCGCAATCTACCCGGCGCAAGCACTCACCTTCGGGATCGGCCTCGGGGCCTTCGCGTTCCTCTTCCTGGCCGTGACCACCACGGTCGCCGCCGCCATCCTTTCGCTCGGCGCACTGCTTTTCTATGTCTTTGTCTACACCATCTGGCTGAAGCGCAGGACTCCGCAGAACATCGTCATCGGCGGCGCCGCCGGCGCCTTCCCGCCGATGGTTGGCTGGGCCGCGGTGACGGGCAACGTCACGCTCGCGTCCGCCGTGATGTTCGCGATCATCTTCTTCTGGACGCCGCCTCATTTCTGGTCCCTCGCGCTGCGCATGAAGGGTGACTACGAGGAAGCAGGCGTGCCGATGCTGCCGGTGACGAACGGCGCGCCCTACACCCGCACCCAGATCTTCCTGTATTCGGTTCTGCTGGTGCCCGTGACGTTCGCCCTCGTCCCGGCTGCGAACCTGGGCTGGATCTATCTCGCCAGCGCGATCGGAAGCGGCGCGGTCTTCGTTGGCCTGGCCTGGCGCCTCTGGCGGCGGCCCGAGGCCGGGTCGCCAATGCACCTCTTCAGCTACTCGCTCCTCTACCTGACCATCGTCTTCGTCGCCATGGGCCTGGACGCCGCGATTCTCGGATAAACCGAGCCAGCCTCTTGGGTCCCGCTCCGCTGCGGCCAGAGCCGCGTTGTTCAGTTCCGAGAAAGTCGCAAGTGTGCTAAAACTTGAACCGGAAGGTCCGCTTGCTACAATCGAGACGCTTATCCTAACCACGCCGCCATGCATCGGAGGATGGCGCTCAAGTCCGCGGCGAACGCGGGCCGGCGCCGGCGCCGGTAAGGGTCGCCATCCGGTGGCGTCTCCCAGACGCCAAACCGCTTGCCCTTTTCGTCACAGCCGATATCGTTCGCCCCACGCGACCGCCCAGGAGATCGAAACACGATGACTGACCACAGCAGCCATGAGGAGCACGACGCCCCCACCTCCACCCCCAGCGTGTGGCCGCTGATCGTCGGCCTGGCCGCGCTGTTCCTCGGCTTTTCGCTCATCTGGTGGGCCCAGGACCGGGGAAATGAGTTCAGCGGTCCTATCCTCGCCGCCGCCGTCGTCGCCGTCTTCATCGGGGCAGCGGGTTGGGCGTACGACGAGTCCAAGATGCGCCGCAAGGCGGACCAGATGGAGTTGGGCAAGGGCGGAGAGAGCCGCTTCACGCAGGTGGTCACGTTTAGCGTCGCAGCCGGCCGCATGGCGGTCGCACGCGAGAGCGGCATCATCCACGACATCGACAGCAGCGACAACGCCCTGCGCGACCTCCCCGGCTTCGTCGACCTCCGGATCATCGCCTCGCCCGCGGTTTCCGGTCCTTCGCAAGTGCTGGTGGAGACAACCTGGACCGATCGCGAAGGGCTCGCAACCTACGAGCAGACCCGCCGCACCATGCTCGACCTCGTGGGCCAGCATGGCGACGACGTCGTGCCCGGCTCCGTCCAGGTGTTCGACATGGAAGTCGTGCGCGACACCAAGGAGATCTCGGTACGGTTCGGGCTCGCGCCCGCGTTCGCCGTCCTGGGCGCGCTCATCGTCGGCGGCTTCATGGTCGGCGCCGGTCTCACCGTCTTCCAGAGCAACACAACCGCCGCCGCGGCGCCCGGAGCGCAAACGCCGGCTGCTGGCAGCAGCAGCACGATCGTCGCCACCGACAACAAATTCAACCAGTCAACAATCACTCTTCCGCCAAACACCGACGTCACGCTCACCTTGAAGAACGACGGCAAGGCCAAACACAACCTGCACTTCATGGACAAGCCCAACGGGAACGACCTGGCGCCGGGCTCGGCCGGCGCCATCCTCGACCCCGGGAAGTCCGAGGCGCTCACGTTCAAGACGCCCGGGGTCGGGACCTACTACTTCCAGTGCGACCTGCACCCCGACCAGATGAAGGGAACGGTCGACGTCAAGGAAGGCGCACCCGTCCCGGGCGCCGCGGGGGCAGCCGGCGCAACCGGCGCCGCGTCGTCCGGCTCCGCCAAAGTCGTTGCGACCGACAACAAGCTCGACAAGACCGCCCTCGATGCAACCGCCGGCCAACCGTTCAGCGTCCTCTTCCAGAACAACGGCAAGGTCAAGCACAACCTGCACTTCTATGACAAGCAGAACGGCAGCACGCTGGCCCAGGGCGCCGAAGGCGCGATCCTCGATCCGGGAAAGAGCGAGACACTCACGTTCACGCCGCCCGGACCGGGCGTGTTCTGGTTCCAGTGCGACCTGCACCCCGACCAGATGAACGGCAAGCTCACGGTCAAGTAGACCCCAGACGCTGGATGCTGGACGTTAGAACGAAGGCCCCGGCGTCATTCGCCGGGGCCTTCGCCTACTCGAACGCGCCGTCGGCCAGGAGCTCGTAGAACTCATCTTCGCCGAGGCCGAGCAGCTCGCGGTACACGTACTCGTTGTCCTCGCCCATGCAGGGCGCGGCTTTTGTCAGCTCGCCCGGCGTCTTCGAGAGCCGGAACGCCGGGCCATCGTAGGCGCGCTCGCCCATGGCCGTGTGGCGAAGGGTCCAGTAGTGGTGGCGGTGCGCGAGCTGCGGGTCCGAACGCATCGCCTCCGGCGACTGGACGATGCCGCAGGGCACCCCGAACGACTGCATCAGCT